>DASZFV010000051.1:0-4772 GCA_035939455.1 Polyangia bacterium | reverse complement strand
GGTTCCTTTAAGCGCGCCGAGATCGATCATGATGTTGTCGGGCTTGACGTCGCGGTGGACGATGCCGCGCGCGTGCGCCGCGCCCAGCGCCGCCGCCACGCGCGCCGCGATGAGGATGGCGACCTCGGGGACGATGCGTCCGCCCGCGCGCTCGAGGAGCTGGCGCAGCGTCGGGCCCTCGACGAGCTCGCTCACGATGTAGGCGGGCTCGCCGTCGCCGCCGGGCGCGAAGTCGAAGACGTCGACGACGCACTCGTGCTTGAGCGCGGCCACCGCCTGCGCCTCGCGCCGGAAGCGCCGCTCGATGTCGCCGCGCCCCGTGAACGCGCCGTGCATGACCTTGACGGCGACGTCGCGCGCGAGCTGAGGATCGAACGCGCGATACACCGTGGCCATGCCGCCGCGCCCGAGCTCGGCGCTGATCCGATACCGCCCCAGCGTCTTGCCGACGAGACCGACGCGGCCGGTCGGGCTCGCGCCTTCCTGGATTCCCGTCTCGCCGGTGTCGTGGGGCTCCGTCACGTCGGGGCGTCCCGTCATTCTCACGTTCGGGACCACGTTACCCGATCCGGCGGCCCCCGGCGCTGCGACAAGACGCCGCGCTGCGCTGCGCTGCGCTGCGCTGGGGGTTTTCGGGGCCCCTCGGCACCGCGCGGTGTGTGAGATCGGCCCCCCCGATCTCTCACACCGCCGTGCCCCACCCCTAAATCCACTCAGTGACAGGGTGAGTATGGCCCGGGGGTTGTTTCGGAATCCTTTCTTCGCGGAGGATCTCCTGTAAATTCACCAGCCCATGCAGAAAGCCCCCTACCGTGTCTTCCGCGCGCGCCTCGCGAACGGCTTGCGCGTCGTCACGGTCGAGACCCCCTACCTGCACACGGCCACCCTGTGCCTGTACGTGCGCGCCGGCTCCCGCTACGAGACCGTCCAGAGCAACGGGTTGTCGCACTTCGTCGAGCACATGCTCTTTCGGGGCTCGTCCCAGTTTCCGGACTCGCTGGCCCTCAACCGCGCCATCGAGGAGCTGGGCGGCACCCTCTACGCCGAGACGGGGCGAGACTATTCGCTCTACCAGATCCCGCTCAACGCGCGGGACATCCAGCGCGGCCTGGCCATCCTGGGCGACCTCTTCAGCACGCCGGCCTTCCGCGACATCGACCTCGAGCGCCAGATCATCCTCGAGGAGATCCTCGAGGATCTCGACGATCGGGGGCGCAACGTCAACGTCGACGACCTGTCGCGCGCGGTGGCCTGGGACGGGCACCCGCTCGGCTACACGATCACGGGGCCGCTCAAGAACGTGCGCCGCTTCCGCGCCGCCGACGTGCGCCGACACTTCGAGCGCTTTTACGGCGCCCAGAACATGGTGCTGTGCGTGGCGGGGCCCCTGTCGCACGCCCGCGTCGAGCGCTGGGCGCGCGCTGCCTTCGCCGACGTCCCGGCGGGCGTGCGCCGCGAGCCCGCCCTGCCACGCCGGACCGGTCAGGGCCCGCGCTTCCGCTCCGTGTACAACGAGTCGGCCCAGGCGCAGGTGCAGCTCGTCTTCCACGCGCTCCCCGAGACCGATCCCGACTACCAGGCGCTGCGAGCGCTCATGCGCGTCCTCGACGACGGCATGTCGACGCCGCTGCACTACCAGATCTGCGATCAGAAGGGCCTGGCCTACTCCGTGGCCGGCAGCCTGCACTCGTATCATGACGCTGCGCTCCTCGAGATCGACGCCGCCTGCGCGCACGCGAAGCTGCCTGGGCTCGTGACGGAGTCGCTCGCGATCTTGGCGCGTTTTCGCGAGGATCTCGTCACCGACGCCGAGCTCGCCAAGGCCAAGCACCGCTTCACGAACGATCTCGAGAGCTGCTACGACGATCTCGACAGCCTGTGCGGCTGGTTCGGCGGCACGGAGCTGTTCTATCGACCGCGCTCGCAGGAGCAGCGCGCGCGCGAGCTCGACCGCGTGCGCGCCGAGGACATCCGCCGCGTCGCGCGTCGCGTGATCCGCCGCGACCGCCTCAACGTCGCCGTCGTCGGGTCGATGAGCGCGTCGCTCACCAAAAAGGTCTCGAAGCTCGTCAACGACTTTCGCTGACGAGCCGGCCCGGACGCGCGTGCGCGCCGCCCTGAGGCGGGGCAGTCAGGCCTTCTTGGCTTTCGCCTTCGCCTTGACCTTGGGCGCGGGCGCCGCCGCCCCGACCTCGATGTTGAGCGCGAGGGTCTCCTTGACCGGCTTGCAGGCGCTCTCCTGGCAGATGACGAAGCGCGCCTCGGCGCTGATGACCTTGGCGCCGGCCTCCGCGGCCTCGAAGGCGACGTCGAAGCGCGCGCTCTCCTTCGAGCTCGCCGCGAGATCGGCGCGCACGAGCTTGGCCTTGGGCAGCGTGATGCCTGCGGGCGCCGTCAACGACAGCGTGATGGGCGCTTCGGCGTTGACGTGCCAGCCGTTCTTGGTCGCGATCGTCACGCTCGTCGTGCCCTTCGCACCCACGGTCACCTTGGCGTCGGTCTTTTTGATCTCGTAGAGCGTCTCCTCGCCGCGGGCGCCGCCCGTCGCGAGGAGGATCGTCACGACCAGCAGGGCGGCGGAGACAGGGCGGCGCGTCGAGGGCGTGAAGCTCATGGCGCGCAGCCTACCGTCTTGGACGCCCCGAGGCCATGTCGAGGCTCGCGGCCGGGGGCCGTTTTGGCTCGGTGTATCAATGTCAGGAGTTGACGCGAAACGTAGTTGGATGTAGTTTTCTAACATACGATGAATACGAAGCGATTTTGGGCCCCCTCCATGGACGATCGCCGCGCCCGCCGCCGGGTGTCGGCTAACTTCTACGCCATCGAGCTCTCCGGTGGCGGCCGCTATCTGCGCCGCGTCGAGAACGTCTCGCGCGACGGGTTGCTCTTGCAGAGCCCCCTCGGAGACGAGAAGCCCGGCCAGATCGTCGAGCTCGAGCTCCCCCGCGATGGGCAGGGGGCGCCCGTGCGCGTGACGACCGAGGTCGTCTACGTCACCTCCGAGGGTCAGGTCGGCGTGCGCCGGCTCGACTCGACGTCGCCGCTGCCCGTGGAGGCTTTGGGCGGGCGCGAATCGCTGTAGTACACTTCGCGGCCATGGTCCTGATCGACAAGCCGGAGCGTGCGCGCCAGCTCGCCCGCGCGATCGCCTCCGACCTCACGCTCTATCACGAGAAGAAAATCGTCGAAGGCATCGAGAACGACACGCTGTTCGACGCGATGTCTCACGAGATCGACGAGGGGCGCGCTCTGTTCAAGAGCCGCGTCACGCCGGAGATCTACGGCCAGGGCCATTACGATCGGGCGCTGTGCGACGTGATGTTGAAGTCCAAGGGGAACGTCAAGTCGCGCATCTGGTAGGGACGCGCGAGCTGGTCGTCGCGCCCGCGGGCGCGGGAAAGCGCCTGGACGTCTTCTTGGCGGACGCGATCGCCGACGTCTCGCGGTCGCAGCTCGGGCGGCACATCGGGCAGGGCGCCGTGACGGTCAACGGCGCGGCGAGCGCGCCGTCGCGCAAGCTGCGCGCGGGAGATCTCGTCGTCTGGAGTCCGCCCGCCGCCCTGCCGACGGAGCTCGTGGCCGAGGACATCCCGCTCGCGGTCGTCCACGAGGACAGGTGGCTGGTCGTCGTCGACAAACCGGCGGGCCTCGTCGTGCATCCGGCGGCGGGACACGAGGCGGGCACGCTCGTGAACGCGCTCCTCGCGCACTGTCGCGATCTGCGCGGCATCGGCGGTGAGCTGCGGCCCGGCATCGTCCACCGCATCGACAAGGACACCTCGGGGCTGCTCGTCGTCGCCAAGGACGACGCGACGATGAACGCGCTCGGCGCGGCATTCAAGGCGCACGCCGTCGAGCGCGTCTACGACGCCTTCGTCGTCGGCAAGCCGCCGGGGGCGGGCGGACGCATCGACACGCTCTACGGCCGCGACCCGAAGGAGCGCAAGAAGTTCTCGAGCCGCGTGCGCGCGGGCAAGCGCGCCGTGACGAACTGGACGGTCGCCGAGCGCTGGGCGGGCGCGGCACGCGTCGAGGCCCGCCTCGAGACAGGGCGCACACACCAGGTGCGCGTGCACCTCGCGGCGCTCGGGTGCGCGTTGCTCGGCGACAAGACCTACGGGCGCACGCCGCGGGATCCGGCGCTGCGGCCCATCGCCGAAGAGCTGGGCCGGCAGGCGCTGCACGCGCGCACGCTCGGCTTCGTGCACCCGGCGACGGGCAAGGCGATGAGCTTCTCCTCGGAGCTGCCCGCCGACATGCGCGCGGCCCTCGTGGCGCTGCGGGCGGTCGGGGGCGGGAAGGGCACGCCGTGATCGTCGTGCCCTACGAGGACGGCGAGGAGCGCGCGCTGCCGCTCTTCCGGTCGAAGGTCATCCCGGCGGCGTTCCGGCACGGGTTCACGACGCGCGCGGGCGGCGTGAGCGCGCCGCCCTACGACACGCTCAACCTGGGCGGCAAGTGGGGCGACGCGGCCGAGAACGTCGCCGAGAACCGCCGCCGCGTCGCGCGCGCCGCGGGCGCGCCCCTCTTCGTCGCGACGCAGGTGCACGGCGCCGCGATCGCGCGCGTGCGCGCCGCCGACGCGCCATCGGACCTGGCGGGCGTGCGCGCCGACGGCCTCTGCAGCGACCGGCGCGACGTGGCCGTCGCCGTCTTCGTCGCCGATTGCATTCCGGCCCTGGTCGCGGATCTGCGCACCGGCGCCTGCGCCGCCGTGCACGCCGGCTGGCGGGGCACGTTGGCCGGCGTCCTTCCGGCGGCGGTGCGCGCGC
>DASZFV010000050.1:0-2768 GCA_035939455.1 Polyangia bacterium | reverse complement strand
GGCATAGAGCCCCAGGTAGGCGAGGTTCGAGGCCTCCGGGTGGCCGTAGATGCCGACGATGCCGCACATGGTTCGTGCGGCGCGAAGCTAGCACGTCGCCCCCAGGACAGCCAGACGACAGCCAGACGACAGCCAGACGACAGCCAGACGACGCCTCGGGAATAAACCGCCAGCCGCGCGCATTTACGCGTCGGAAGACTTCGGGCATACTGCCGCCGGAAAAATCGAATGATCGAAGTCAAAGGTCTGACCAAGTACTACGGCGAGCACGCCGCGATCTCTGACCTCAACTTCAGCATCGCGCGGGGCGAGGTCATCGGCTTCCTGGGGCTGAATGGCGCCGGCAAGAGCACGACCCTCAAGGTGCTGGGCTGCGTCTTGTTGCCGACTGCCGGCGTCGTGACCGTCGACGGCATCGACATCGCCCAGGATCCGCACGCGGTGCGGCGCCGCATCGGATTCTTGCCCGACACGCCGCCCCTCTATAGCGAGATGACGGTGGGGCGTTATCTCGGCTTCGTGGCGCAGCTGCGCGGCGTTCCGGCCTCGGAGACGGACGAGGCTGTGGCCGACGCCGAGCTCAAGACGGCGACGCGCGACAAGCATGACGACCTCATCAGCAGTCTCTCGCACGGCTACCGCCAGCGCGTAGGCGTCGCGCAGGCCCTCGTGCACCGGCCGAAGCTGCTCATCCTCGACGAACCGACGAGCGGCCTCGACCCCGTGCAGATCGTCGAGATGCGCAACATGATCCGCGCACTGCGCGGCTCCCACACGATCCTGCTGTCGAGCCACATTCTTTCCGAGATCAGCCAGACCTGCGACCGCCTGCTCGTCATTCAACACGGCGAGATCGTCGCGCAGGGCACGGAGCAGGACCTGGCGCGGGCCATGGGCGGGGGCGGAACCATCGAGGTCGAGGTGGCCGCGCCGTCGGCGCGCGCCATCGAGGTGGCGCGCTCGGTCGACGGCGTGGGAGAGGTCACGCTCCTCGCCGAACGCGACGGCGTCGCCGCGCTGTCCTTCCGGGCAGCGCCCGAGCTACGCGCGCGCCTGGCCCGGGCGCGCGTGCAGAACGGCATTGATCTGCTACGCATCGACCGCGGCGCGGCGCGCCTCGAGTCGATCTTCATTCAGCTCACGAAAGACCGCCCCGCCGGCGGCGCCGATGCCGGCGCACGTGCCCCGGCCCCCTCGGAGCTCCCGCAATGAGCGCCACCCTCCTCATCGCGCGCCGCGAGCTCGGCGCGTACCTGCGCTCGATGACCGGCTACGTCATCGCCGCGCTCGTGCTCGTCATCGATGGCCTGCTCTTCCAGGCCTTCGTGCTGGGCGGCCCCGAGAAGCTGTCCGCCGAGGTCTTGAGCAACTTCTTCTACATCTCGAGCGGCACGACCATGATCGCGAGCGTCTTCATCTCGATGCGCCTGCTCGCCGAGGAGCGGCAGACCGGCACGCTCGTCCTCCTGACGTCGTCGCCGGTGCACGACTGGGAGATCGTCCTCGGGAAGTTCCTCTCGGCCTTCGTCTTCCTCGCCCTCATCACGCTCGCGACGGTGTACATGCCGGCCCTCATCTTCGTGAACGGCAAGGTCTCGTTCGGGCACATGGCGGCCGGGTACCTCGGCCTCCTCCTCCTCGGCGCCGCGGCGCTCGCCATCGGGACCTTCGGCTCGGCGCTCGCGCGGACGCAGGTGCTGGCCGCGATCTTCTCGGGCGTCATCATCGTCGCGCTGCTCATCTGCTGGCTGCTCGGCCGCGTCACCGAGTGGCCGCTCACGGACGTGTTCACGGCCATGGCGCTCTGGCAGCGCCACTTTCCGCCATTTCAAGTCGGCCAGGTGCACGTGCGTGACGTCATCTATTACCTCGCGACGACCTACCTGGCGCTCTTCGCGGCGACGCGGGTCATGGAGGCGCGGCGATGGCGATGAGCGCTGGCGCGCGCGCTCCGGCCCTGGGCCCGAGCGCCAGGTGGTCCGTCTTGTGGGGCCTCGGCATGGCGCTCGTCTTCATCGGCGAGCGGGTCGTCGGCGCGGGCGCCGGCGCCTCTCGCGGCGCCGCCACGCTGGCCGGCCTCGGGCTCGTCGTGGCGGCAATGGTCGCGCGCGCGCGGCGCGCCGTCCGTGCCGACCCCGAGCGCGCCCTGGCCGAGCGCCTGCTGCTGCGCCTCTACGGGCTCGGCCTCCTGGCCGTCGCGCTCTACTTCGTGCAGTCGGACCTGCCCACGCTGCGCGGCGGAATGCCGCTCGAGCACTCCTCGCCCAAGCTCGCGACGGTGCTCGCGGCGGTCTGGCCGGCCATCTGGATCGCGGCCACCTGGCCCATCGCGCTCATCGAGATGTCGTACGCGCAGATGGCCAAGGCGCCCCGCCTCGAGATGGGCCGCCTGCGCGACGCCCTCTTCTCTGGGCTCGGAGTGGCGTTCGCGGTCGTCTTCGTCTTCACGGTCGTCTATGTCTCCTCCGAGCGCGACCACAAGTTCGACCTGGCCTACTTCCGCACGACGCGTCCGGGTGAGGTCGTCCGCAAGATCGTCCGCACGCTCGACCAGCCCATGGAGATCGCCTCTTTCTTCCCCGGCGGCAACGAGGTGCGGGAGGAGGTGGACGAATACCTGGCGGATCTCGCCAAGGAATCGGGCCAACTCAAGGTCACGCACTACGACTTCGACATCGATCCCATCAAGGCCAAGGAGCTCGGCGTCTCGACGAACGGCACGCTCGTCTTCGTGCGCGGCCATCGCCACGAGCTCCTGGGCTTGCCCG
>DASZFV010000049.1:0-3997 GCA_035939455.1 Polyangia bacterium | reverse complement strand
CCGCCCGCGCGCCGCCAAGCGTCGACGATGAAACGAGCGCTCCTTCGAGAAAACCGCTAGATTCTCGGGCCCCAGATGCTGCACGACACCGACGACCTTCGCATCGAGCGTGTCCGGCCGCTCATCCCGCCGGCGATCCTCATGGAGAACCTTCCGCTGTCCGAGGCCGCTTCCACGACGGTGACCGAGGGCCGCGCCTCGATCACGCGCGTGCTGCCGGGGCAAGACGATCGCCTCGTCGTCATAGTCGGGCCGTGCTCGATCCACGACGTCAAGGCGGCGCGCGAGTACGCCCAGCTCCTGCTGACGGCGCGCCCCGCGCTCGAGGACGCGCTCGTGCTCGTCATGCGCGTGTACTTCGAGAAGCCGCGCACGACGGTGGGCTGGAAGGGCCTCATCAACGACCCACACCTCGACGGCACCTTCAAGGTCAACGAGGGACTCGAGCTCGCGCGCGGCCTCTTGCTCGACCTCGCCGAGCAGGGTCTGCCCGCGGGCTGCGAGTTCCTCGACACGATCACGCCGCAGTACATCGCCGACCTCGTGAGCTGGGGCGCCATCGGCGCGCGCACGACAGAGAGCCAGGTCCACCGTGAGCTCGCGTCGGGGCTGTCGGTGCCCGTCGGTTTCAAGAACGGCACCGACGGCAACACGCAGATCGCGATCGACGCCATCCAGGCGGCCGGTCACCCACACCAATTCCTGTCGGTCACCAAGCAGGGGCTCTCGGCGATCGTCGTGACGCGCGGAAACCCGGACTGCCACGTCATCCTGCGCGGCTCGAACGCCGGGCCGAACCACGGCGCCGAAGACGTCGCGCGCGCCATCGCCAGCCTCGAGCGCGCCAAGCTGCCGCCCCGGCTCATGGTCGACTGCAGCCACGGCAACAGCCGCAAGGACCCCGCGCGCCAACCGGCCGTCGCGCGCGATGTCGCCGCGCAGATTCGCTCGGGCGGCGCGGGCGGCAGCGCGCCGGTGTTCGGCGTCATGATCGAGAGCCACCTCGTGGGCGGGCGGCAGGACCGCGTGGCGGGCCGGCCACTCGTCTACGGGCAGAGCATCACCGACGCGTGCCTCGCCTGGTCGGAGACGCTGCCGGTGCTGCGCGAGCTCGCCGAGGCCGTGCGCGCGCGTCGCGCGGGCCGCTGAGGTTCCGGCGTATAGTCGCGCCTGGATTTCCCACCTCGGAGGAGAAGATGCGGCAGCCACGATGGCGACGAATCCGTGACGCGCTCGTGCTCGGCTTGTCGGCGGTGTTTCTGACGACGGCCGCGGGCTGCTTCGGCCGCTTTCGCGCCGTGAACGCTGTCTACGACTTCAACCGCCAGGCGTCGGACAGCGCCGTCGTGAGGTCGCTCCTCTTGTTCGCCATGCTCGTCGTCCCCGTCTACGCGGTCGCGTTCCTCGCGGACTGGATCGTCCTGAACACGCTCGACTTCTTCAACGGCACGAACAAGGTGGCGGCCCAGGACCTCCCCGATGGCTCGAGGGTCGAGTTGGCGAAGCTCGACGCCGACACGGTGAGGGTCAGACAGATCGATCCGGTGGGCCGCGAGACCTCGTTCGACATCGTGCGCGTGGGCGCGAGCGCCGGCTACGTGCGCGGGCCGGATGGGCGGATCGTGGGCTCCGTCGAGCGGCTCTCGGATGGCCGCGTCATTCGGCAGGCGCGCTGACCGATGAGCGTCACGGCATCGTTCGAGGCGCCTCGGTTGTCGCCCGTGACGGCCACGCTGCTGGTGAGCTGCCGCGACCGCACGGGGCTCGTCGCGGCGCTGTCCCGTTTCGTGTTCGACAACGGCGGCAACATCATCGACGCCGACCAGCACGCCGACCTCGAGACGGGGCTCTTCTTCATGCGCCTCGTCTGGAGCCTCCCGGGGTTCAAGCTGGGCCGGCCCGAGATTCACGCCGCGCTCTCGGACCTCGCGGTGCGTTTCGATCTGACGTGGGAGCTGACATACTCGGACATCCGTCCGCGCGTCGCCGTCCTCGCGAGCAAGACGCCGCACTGCCTGTACGATCTCCTGCTGTCGCACCAGCTCGGGGAGCTCGGCGGCGAGCTCTCGGTCGTGATCTCGAACCACGACGTGCTGCGGTCCGTGGCCGGCCACTTCGGCGTGCGCTACGAGCACGTCCCCGTCGATCCGAAGAACCGCGACGCCGCCGAGGCCGCGCAGGAGAAGCTTCTCGACGAGCTGAGGGTCGACCTCGTCGTGCTCGCGCGCTACATGCAGATCCTCTCGCCCGAGCTCGTGGCGCGCTGGCCAGGGCGCATCGTCAACATCCACCACTCGTTCCTGCCGGCCTTCGTGGGCGCCAAGCCGTACCACCAGGCGCAGGCGCGCGGCGTGAAGGTCATCGGCGCGACGGCGCACTACGTGACGGCCGATCTCGACCAGGGTCCCATCATCGAGCAGGACGTGTGCCGCGTGAGCCACCGCGACGGCGTCGAGGCGCTCGTGCAGAAGGGCCGCGAGCTCGAGCGCCAGGTCTTGACCCGGGCGGTTCGGGCGCACCTGCATCGGCGGGTGCTCGTCACGGGGAACAAGACGATCGTCTTCGGTTGAGGCAGGCTTCGTGGCACCTCAGAGCGGCAGCCAGCGCATCGAGCCGAAGCCTGAGATGAGACGCGCCTCCTCGACGACGAGCTCCCAGAGCGCGAAGTCTCGCAGCTCGAAGTAGGCCTCGGCGCGGGCGTGGCGCGCCACGTAGCGCGCGCGGGCGTCGCCTTCGTCAGCGTCGCCGACCCTGACGGCGCGGCCCAGCAGCGACGCGCGCGCACCAGCCAGTGGATCCTCGGCGGCCGTGCGGTCGCCCACGAACAGGCAGGCGCGCGGATCGGCGAGGAGGTTCTTCGTGTGCGCCGCGAGGCCGGAGAGCAGCAGGAGCGGCGCGCCGCGCGCGGACAACGCGAACGGCGTGAGAGAGCCGTAAGGGAAGCCGGCGCGGTGGACGGAGATCGTCGAGAGCAGACCCACTGATTCCGCTTCGAGGAGGCCGCGCACCTCGGCGTCGCCCGGTTCTCCGTCGGTGGCGTGGCCCATGGGTGCTAGATTACCGCGCCGTGGACGCCGTGGTCTGTCGCGAGCTGCGCAAGGTATACCCGGGCGGCCGTGGCCTGGGCGCCGGGCCGCGCGAGGACGTCGTCGCCGTCGACGGGATCGACCTGCGCATCGCGCCGGGCGAGTGCTTGGGGCTGCTCGGGCCGAACGGCGCCGGCAAGACGACGACCGTCGAGATCCTCGAGGGCCTGGCCGAGCCGACCTCGGGCGTCGTCGAGCTCTTCGGTCTCTCCTGGCACAAGGACGAGGCGGCGCTGCGCGAACGGATCGGCGTCGCGCTCCAGGAGACCCAGCTCACGGACAAGCAGTCCGTCGAGGAGACCTTGGAGCTCTTTCGCAGCTTCTACAAGAAGCCCCGGCCGCTGCAGGTGCTGATCGACGAGGTCGAGCTCGAGGAGAAGCGGACCGCGTGGGTGGGCAAGCTCTCGGGGGGCCAGCGGCAGCGCCTCGCGCTCGCCTGCGCGCTCGTGGGCGATCCCGAGATTCTGTTCCTCGACGAGCCGACGACGGGCCTCGACCCGCAGTCGCGCCGGCAGGTCTGGGAGCTCGTGAGCGCGTACAAGGGCCGCGGCGGGACGGTCGTGCTCACGACCCATTACATGGAGGAAGCCGAGCGCCTGTGCGACCGCGTGGCCGTCGTCGACCACGGGCGCATCATCCAGCAGGGCACGCCGCGTGCCCTCATCGTCGAGCACGTCGGGACGCCCGAAGGCACGCTCGAGGACGTCTTCGTGGCGCTCACGGGGCGATCGTTGCGCGATGGCTGAGAGCAGCGCCCTTTACCGCCTGACGCTCGCGCGCGTTCGCGAGTCGGTGCGCGAGCCCGGCGTGCTCTTCTGGGTGTTCGGCTTTCCGATCCTGCTGTCGGTGGGCCTGGGCCTCGCCTTCCGCGGGCGTGGTCCCGAGCCGGTCGTCGTGGGCCTGCTCGACGG
>DASZFV010000048.1:0-1965 GCA_035939455.1 Polyangia bacterium | reverse complement strand
GGGGCCTGGCCCTCGAGCGCGACGGTCTGCGCCGGCAGGTCGACCGCGATCCGGGCGCCGGGATGGGCGCGCCGCGCCTCGACGAGGCGCGCGTACAGCGCCGCGTCGACCGCGACCGGCAACAGGCCGTTCTTCATCGCGTTCTGCTTGAAGATGTCGGCGAATGACGGCGCGACGATCGCGCGAAGCCCCCAGCCGACGAGCGCCCAGGGCGCGTGCTCGCGCGACGAGCCGCAGCCGAAGTTGGCGCCCGCCACCAGCACCTGCGCGCCCGCCGCGTCCGGGCGGTTCAGCGGAAAATCGACGTTGACCGACCCGTCCGGGAGGCGCCGCCAGTCGGCGAAGACGCTGTCGCCCAGGCCCTTCTTGTCGGTCACCTTGAGGAAGCGAGCCGGGATGATCTGGTCGGTGTCGACGTTGTCGACCGGCAGGACGACGTACGTCGAGGCGAGCGTCAGGAACGGCGCCTTGGCTTCGATCTTCACGAGACACCTCCCATCAACGTCCGCGGGTCGGTCACGCGCCCGGTGATGGCCGCGGCGGCCGCGGTGAGCGGCGAGGCGAGGAACGTGCGCCCTCCCCGCCCCTGCCGGCCCTCGAAGTTGCGGTTGCTCGTGCTCACCGCGTACTGGCCGGGGCGGAGCTCGTCCCCGTTCATCGCGATGCACATCGAGCACCCCGACTCGCGCCACTCGGCGCCCGCGTTCTTGAAGACCATGTCCAGCCCCTCGGCCTCCGCCTGGCGCTTGATCGCCTTCGAGCCCGGCACGACGAGCACACGAACGTTCGCCGCCACCTTGCGTCCCCGCATGAGGCTCGCCGCGGCCCGCAGGTCGCCCAGGCGCGAGTTCGTGCACGAGCCGATGAAGACGACGTCAATCGGCTGCCCGGCGATCGGCGCGCCCGCGGTCAAGCCCATGTACTCCAGGGCCTTCGCCAGCGCCGCGCCATCTGCCGGGCTGTCGGTGGGGCCGGCGGTGGGCACCCTCCCGGTGACCGGGATGCCCATTCCGGGGTTGGTCCCGTAGGTGATCATCGGCGCCAGCGCGCCTGCGTCGAGGGCGACCATCGCATCGAACTTCGCGCCGTCCTCGGTCGCGAGCTCGCGCCATCGCGTCACCGCGGCGTCCCAGGCCGCGCCCTGCGGCGCGAACTTGCGGCCCTTGAGCCACGCGAACGTCGTCTCGTCGGGGGCGATCATCCCGGCCCGCGCCCCGGCCTCGATCGACATGTTGCACACGGTCATCCGCTCTTCCATCCCCAGCGCCTCGATCGCGGCCCCCCGGTACTCGATGACGTGCCCGGTGGCGCCGCCGGTGCCGATCTGGGCAATGAGCGCCAAGATGATGTCCTTGGCGCCGACGCCCGGATGGAGCGTGCCGTCGACCCGCACCTCTAGCGTCTTGGGCTTGCGCTGCAAGAGGCACTGCGTCGCGAGCACGTGCTCTACCTCGCTCGTGCCGATACCGAACGCCAGGGCCCCGAAGGCGCCGTGCGTCGACGTGTGGCTGTCGCCGCAGACGATGGTCTTGCCCGGCTGGGTGACCCCGAGCTCGGGCCCGATGACGTGCACGATGCCCTGCTCGGACGAGTCCAGGTCGTAGAGCTGGATCCCGAACTCGGCGCAGTTGGCCTTGAGCTTCGCGAGCTGCGCCTCGGCCTGCGCGTCGACCACCGCGAGCCCCCGCGGCAGGGTCGGCGTCGAGTGGTCCATCGTCGCCACGGTACGACCGGGTCGGCGCACGCGCAGACCTCGCGCGCGCAGCCCGTCGAACGCCTGCGGCGACGTGACCTCGTGGACGAGGTGCAGGTCGACGTAGAGCATCGCCGGCGCGCCCGCGTCCTCGCGGACGACGTGCGTCGCCCAGACCTTCTCGAACAGCGTCTTCGCCGTCATGAACGTCCTCCCTGCGCGGCGCGGGCGGCCGCCTGCGCGGTCGTCACTCGCTGGCTGGCGGGGTGCGT
>DASZFV010000047.1:0-8990 GCA_035939455.1 Polyangia bacterium | reverse complement strand
TGCTCATCGCGGGGACCTTCACGGCCGTGCACGGTATCATGTGGAGCGGCCTCTGGCGCGCGGGCGTGCTGAAGCTCATCTGGAGCTACGTCGCGCTCGGCGTGCTGCTGCAGGCGATCTGGTTTCGCGTCTTCTCCGGCGTGCCCGGCTTGATGCTCTATCTGGGGCTGGGCTGGATCGGTGTCATCTCGATCTTCAAGCTGGGCCGACAGCTCGGCTTCGTCGCCGTCCGCCCCATGTGGTACGCGGGCATCGCCTATTCGGCGGGGGCGATCCTCGAGGCGACCGGACATCCCATGCTCGTGCACCGCTGGGTAGGCCCGCACGAGATCTTTCACGTCGCAGTCCTCGCGGGCGTGGCGCTGCACTGGCTGTTCATCCGGCGACTGCTGACGGCGCACGCGCCAGCCTTGCCGTCGCCCACGATCTTGCCGACGCTGCCCGCCGCGGCGGCGTAGCATTCGGCCCGTGGGCCTCCGTTCTCTGCGCCTCGGCGCCGTCATCGTGCTCGCGATGGCGGCGGCGAGCATCACGTGTCTCGTGCTCGCGATGCACCACTACCCGGGCGGCACGGAGCTCGATCGCCACTCCGTCGGTCATTCGTTCTGGTTCAATTTTCTGTGCGACCTCACGGGCGAGCGCGCGCTCAACGGCGCCCCCAACGCCACGAGCCGCGGCTTGGCTCGCGCGGCGATGGCCGCTCTCTCCGTGGGGCTCGGCGCCTTCTGGTTGATCCTGCCCGCCGAGTTTCCCGGACACCGCATCGCCGCGACCGTCATCCGCGTCGCGGGCACGATCTCGGTCTTGGGATTCTTCGCGGTCCCTGTCGCCAACGGTCCCTGGCACGCGGTCGCCATCTTCGCCGCCGCCGTGCCCGGCGTGCTCGCGGCCAGCGTGGGCGTCGTCGCGACCGTCCGCTACGTCAATGACGGGCTGCTTCTGGGCGCGGCCTTCGGCTCGATGGCGGCGGCGGCCATCGATTCGATCCTGTACGCGCAGCGCGTAGTGAACGACTACCGCACGTGCCCGCCCGCACTGCCCGTATTTCAACGTCTCACGCTGCTCTTCGTGCTCGCGTGGGGCGCGACGACGGCGTTGCGTGTCTTGCGCCAGTCGTCGACGCCCCTGCGCCCGCCTGGTACGTAGGCGCCCGCGCCGCTTCGAGCCCGTATTTCGTGGAGCGCGCACCGGCTCCCATGGTAGTCGAACGGCCTTGCAGCCCTGGAAGACCATCGAGCGCGTCCGGACGCCGGAGGGCGTTCTCGAGCTGCGACGGCGCGGCGACCGTTCCTTCCTGATCACGATCGACGGCCGCGTTCTCATGACGAGCGATGCGCACCGCTCGGAGACGGCGCTCGCGCAACTGGCGTGTGACGCCCTGGCCGACCGGCCGCGCCCGCGCGTGTTGCTGGGCGGCTTGGGGATGGGCTTCACGTTGCGCGCGGCCCTGGACAGGCTGCCCCCCTCCGCGCGCGGGACGGTCGTGGATCTCAACCCGGCCGTCGTGGCCT
The DNA here is from genome assembly GCA_035939455.1 of Polyangia bacterium. GTDB lineage: Bacteria > Myxococcota_A > Polyangia > Fen-1088 > Fen-1088 > DASZFV01. The sequence continues at coordinate 7,479 of DASZFV010000047.1, read as the reverse complement.
GGTGCAAGGGCCCCCTCGCCTTCCTCACGAACGCCGCCAGCACCGACAGGCGCGTCAAGATCATCGTGGGCGACGTGGCACGGGTGATCGCCGACGCGCCGACGGCCTCGTACGACGCCGTCGTGCTCGATCTCTACGAAGGGCCGCACGGCGCCAACAATCGCGCCTCGGATCCGCTCTATGGCCGGGACGGGTTGGAGCGAACGGCGGAGGCGCTGACACCGAACGGCGTCTTCGCGATCTGGTCGGAGGAGCCGGACAAGGCCTTCGAGCGCCGACTCGGCGAGCGCTTCCAGGTCACGCGCCACCGCGGCTCGCGCGGCGGCCGGTCGCACCTTGTCTATGTCGCGACCCGCCAGAATCGCCGCCGCGGCCCCTGACGACCCGCGGCCGCGCACACTTCCAGACGATCACGCCCTTTGGCGCACTGCGTACGTCGATATGCTACATCGCATCCAAAAGAGTCATGTAGCTTAGTAAATCTGATGATGAGAACAGGTGTATCGCTCGCGTTGCTCGTCCTCCTCTTTGGATGCGGTCGATCGTCAGCGCCTGGTTCGACGGTGCCCCTCCTGCCCGTGCTGGAGCCCTCACCCGCGCCGATGCCTGTCGCCGATCCTTGCGGGGACGGTGACGGTCTCGATCCGCTGGCGCACGGAAACTGCGTCCTGATGCGCGCCCGGAGCGCAGCGCCCGGCGGCTCGAATCTTCAGCTCACGACGGCAGATACGCCGCTCGGACGGCGCGCGCTCGCGCAAAGCGCCGAGACGCTGGATCCGCGGCCCGAGTCGTTCCTCATCACGACGCTTGGCTCGACGACGATCGTCGTCGGGCGCGATCCGGTGGGTGCGATGTACGGCGCGCAAGAGCTTGCCGAGCGGCTGGATCTCGACGGCGCCGCGGCGTTGCCTCTCGCAGCGGCCGTCACCGGCGCGCCAGCGCTGTCCGTCCGCGCCGCGAACCCGTTCCTCGTTCTGCCCGCGCCGGGCGAAGCGTCGTGGTGGTTCCTCGATCGGTCGTTCTGGGCGGAGTACCTCGATCTCCTCGCGCGCGCGCGGATCAACTTCCTCGACATTCACGGCATGTACAACCTCGGGAACACGATCTTCCCGAACGCGCTGCTCTACTTCGCGACCAGCGCCACGTTTCCCGACGTCGGCGTTCCCGCGGCCGATCGGGAGCGCAACCTCGCCATGCTCAACGACATCATCAGGCTGGCCACGGCGCGTGGAATTCGGGTCGGCCTCATGAGCTACCAGGCCGACACGAGCCTGAACGGCGACGACCCACAGGCCCTCACCGACGATGCTGCCGCCAAGACTTACGTGCGCGAGGCGGCGGAGGACCTGGCGCGGCGCGCCCCGGGTCTGTGGCGCCTTGGCTTTCGCATCGGCGAGAGCGGCCGCCCGGCCTCCTGGTACCAGGACACGTTCGTCGCGGGCGTGCGGGCCGCCGGTACGGGCGTCCGCCTCTCGACGCGCACGTGGGGCGCGACGAAGAGTGACATCCTGGGCATTGTCGCCGGCGCCGGCAACGACACCATCGTCGAGGCCAAGTTCAACGGCGAGCACCTGGGCGCCCCGTACGCGGTCGCGGGCGGCCTCTTCTCGGTCGCGGGCGCGTACAGCTACCAGGATTTCTTGAATCCGCCCACGCCGTATCATTTCGTCTTTCAGCTCCGTGCCGGCGGCACGCACCGGATCTTCCGCTACGCCTCGTATTCGCGAACGCAGCGCACCGTGCGCGCGCTGGTGCTCTCGCCGGCTGTCGAAGGCTTCACGCTCGAGCCAGCCCACGCCTACTATCCGGCGCGCGACTACTACCACGCCGTCGCAGGCGACAAGTTCTCCACGTGGACGTTCCGTCGCGACGAGCTCTCCTATCTGCTGTTCGGGCGCCTCGGCTACGATCCGGCCACGCCCGAGCGCGTGTTCCGGCGTGCGCTCGCGACCCGTGTGGGAACGGATGCGCTGTGGGACAAGCTGCAGGCCGCGAGCGACATCGTGCCGTGGATGCAGACGGCCCACACGTGCGGCGTCGACTCGCGCGACGCCGCACCTGAGCTCGAGCTCGCGGGCGACGTGGGCTACTGGGCCTCGCCCCAACATACGCAGGCGCCGAACAGCGCCTGCGTCCAGCACGAGGCGATGGACTCGTTCGCGATCGCGCTGCCGGCGGATCTCGCCGACGACGTCGTCGCCGGGCGCCCCACGACGCGCTTGTCGCCGCTGGCCGTCGCGGCGCTCCTCACGGAGGACGCCGCGCGGGCGACCGCGGCCGTGGCGACCGAGGACGGTCAGCAGGTGGAGGCCCGCGACGTCATCCGCGAGTGCCGCGCGCTCGGCGATTTGGGCACGTATTTCGCGCACAAGCTGCGGGCGGCGTCCTCGCTCGCCGTGTACGCGCGCACGGGGCGAGCCGACTATCTCGCCGCCGCGCGCGCCGAGACCGGCGTCAGCAACGACGCACGCCGCGCGCTGGCCGCCGACACGAATTACATCAAGCCCTTCGACGACCACCTGCGCATGGCCATGCTGGGCCTCCCCTCATTCCACTGGTCGCTACAGCTCGCGCGCCTCGACGAGGATCGAGCGGCCATCGACGCCCTGGCGCTCGCGGTCGGGTCCGCCGACGCGTCCCGAAATGCGGCCTCCTTGCCGCCTGCGGCCGCGTGGCTCGACGGCGCGCGCCCGCCCGGTCCTGGCCTCACCGATCTCTCGGTCAGCCCGGCCGATCCGAGCGCGCCCACCTGGACCGTCAGCGCGACCTTGGCGCGGCCGGCGCCCGCCGGCGCCCACGTTCGTATCCTCTGGAAGGCGTTCAGCAGCGACGCCGCGGACTGGACCGCGGTCGATGCGACGCTGGTCGCCTCCGCGGCGGGGACCGACAGCTACGTGGCCCAGATCGCCGGCGGCGGCCAGGGCGGCATGTTCGCGGTCGAGGTGGCGGCTGACGCGGCCGGTTGGCGCTATCCGGAGGTCATATCGGAGACCCCTTACCGGGTCCTTCCGCCTCACGCGCCCTAGGGTATCTGTCTCCGCACCGCTTTCACATCGGCGAGCTCGAAGCTGGCGAGGCAGCGCCGCTGGGCGTGGGATCACTGCCTCCGCTGGCGGGCGGCGGTCACCTGGCGCGCGGGTCGGAACTCGAAGGGGTAGTCGAACGTCATGGGCTTGTGGCCGGCGGGCCGCTCGAACACGACGCCGACGCTGATGTCGGCGATGCAGCGTTCGATGGCAGGATTGCCGATGCTCGACTCGACGATCGACACCTCGTCGACTTCGCCCTTCACGTCGACGAAGAAGCGCACGACGACGCGTCCCGTCGCAGGATGCGGCCCCCTCCTCCCAGCGCTGTAGCATTCGCGGATCTCGCCGAGGTGGTCGTGAAGGGCGCTCTCGACGTCCGCGGCGTTCAGCGTGCCCTCCTCGCCGCGCACGGTCATCTGCGGCGACGCGCCGTCGTCCGCGTCGCTCGCCCGCTGCACGTGCGAGTGGCGCGCGTCCCAAGCCCCCGCGCGCGCCGCCCGCTCCTCATCTCGCCGCGCCTCCTCACTGGACGCGCAACCCGCGAACAGCGGCCACGCCAACACGAGCACGGCGAGAAGGGCTGGCCGGAAGAGCACGAACGGTCTTACCATCAAGTTCAAACAGGACGACAGAGCTGCGACGGGAGGAACGACATTCGCCTCCCTATCCAGTCGCCGGAATCACGATAATGGCTCAAACGTAGGAAGGCCGCGCCGTCACTGGAGAATTCCTCTGCGCGGCTGCGGCGAGGCACGCCCCGGGCCCCGAGGCGCATGCCCCAGGCCCGGAAGTGACGTAAGGTGCCGGCATGGCTCCCTGGCTGACCGTCGATCGCGCGCCCGTCGACGACGGCGGTGAGCTGACGCTCTCGGCGCGGGGAGACGAGTACGCGATTCGCCTCGACGGCCAGGAGCTGATGAGCAGCGACAGCCATGACTCCGAGGAGAAGCTGGCGGTGCACGGGTGCGCCGGCCTGCGCGGCGTCCCGGGGGCGCGCGTGCTCATCGGCGGGCTCGGTATGGGATACACGGCGCGCGCCGCGTTCGGGCAGCTCGCGGACGACGCCGAGGTCGAGGTGGTGGAGCTCATCGGAGCCGTCGTGCGCTGGAACCGCGATGTCATCGGGCACCTCGCGGGCTCGCCCTTGCTCGATCCGCGGTTGCGCGTCATCGAGGGCGACGTCGTCGAGGTGATCGAGAGCGCGCGGAACCGCTACGACGCGATCCTCCTCGACGTCGACAACGGCCCGCAGGCGTTCACGTGGCGCGAGAACAAGCGGCTCTACACCTTGCCGGGCCTCGTCGCCGCCAAGGCCGCGCTGCGGCCGAACGGTATCTTGGCCGTGTGGTCGGCCTTCGAATCGCCGGCCTTCACGGGCCGCCTGCGCGCGGCGGGCTTCGACGTCAAGGTCGTGCGCGTGTTCGTGCCCGGGTATTCGGGCGGGCGGCACGCGCTGTGGATCGCCCGTTCGCGGGTGCGCTCGGCGCGGGCGTAACGACGACTGCAATATCTTCGAGGCCGTCGCTCAGTAGCCCCAGTTCGAGGCGTCTGCCCGGCGTCCAGGGCCCATGTGAACAAAGCGCGCAGCCGTAACTGTCGAGCCGCGCGCGGCGTATCAACGCCCATGCGGAGTCGAATCTTTCCGGTCGCGCTCTTCGCCCTGGGTGCCGCCAGCTCGAACCCCACGCACGCCGCCTCCGCGTCGTGGCGGCGAGTCGTCCTCGTCGAGCTCTTCACGGCACAGGGCTGCAGCTCGTGCCCGGCGGCCGATGCGCTCGTCCGCGATTTGCCCACGCTCGGGCTCACGCGCGACAAGGTGGTGCCGCTGACCTTCCACGTCGACTACTGGGACAGGCTCGGCTGGAAAGATCGTTTCGCGCGGCCCGAGTTCACGGCGCGACAAGAGTGGTACGCGCGCGACGTGCGACTGCAGGCCCCCGTGGGGGAATCCGGGATCTCGGGACTTTACACTCCTCAAATGGTCGTCGACGGCCGTGTCCACCTTTCGGGCGGCCGCCGCGCGCAAGCTGTCCACGAGATGGAGCGTGCGGCCGAGCTCCCGGCCAACTTCGATCTCGCTCCCAGGCTGTCAGTTCATGGAGACGCAATCGATGTGGAGATCGAGGTCATCGATCGCGTGAGCGGAGGCCGGGGCCCCAACTGGCGCGCGCAGGTCGCGCTCACGGCCAAGCGCGCGCGCACGACCGTTGCGCGAGGAGAGAACGCCGGCTCGACACTGGAGGAGGCGGCTGTCGTCCGAGCCCTCTCCGAGCGCGTCGCGATCCCGTCCGGCGGGAGTACGCCCGTGCGAGTACGCCTGACGAAACCAGCGGATGTGCCCTGGTCGGACCTCGACGTCGTCGCCTTCGTGCAGTCGGAGAGAACGGGTGAGATGGGCGCAGCCGTTCAGCTGTCGCCGATGGGCCGTTGACGGAGCCTCAGACCCGATCCGGAACCTCCTCGATGAACGCGAGATCGTCGTCGGGCTGAGGCGGGCCGTCGACCTCGGTCGCGTCCATCGCCGCGGCGAGCGCCTCCATCTTCGAGGCCGCGGCGCGGGGCGGCGGCGGCACCGGCGGGCGAGCCTTGGCGGCGGGAACGGGCTTCCCCGCGCTCGCCGGAGGTAGGCCCCCCGCGGTGGCCGCGGGCTTGGGGCCGATCCGGTCAGGGGGCGCGGGAGCCGGCAGCCCTTGCGCGCGCTCGGCCAGCGCCGGAGCGGGGGCCGCGAGCCTCGTGGGTCCCGTGACCGCCTCATGCGCGGACAGCCCCAGCATCCGGGCCACTTGGTCGACCACCACGCGGAGCGCGGGCAGCGGGATGTTCTCGACGAGCTCGTCGACGAGGTCGCGCCCGCCCTTCTCTCCCCCCGCGCCCGCGAACAGGTCCGAGTCCGTGAACGGCTTGCCCGCGGCCGCGGCGCGGCGCGCCGCCGCGCGCAGGGCGGTCCTGACGGTCAGGGGCATGTAGCGCTCGAACGTCTCGTCGCCCATCACGTCGAGGATCTCCGAATCGGTGAGGATCGCATGGCGCCGGACGCTCCGCAGCTCGGCCGCCATGAGCGCGCGGGCGCTGGCCGTCGCCTCGCGGCTCCACCACGCGTCCTCGCCCTCGTACTCCCACACGGTGCCGGAGGGCAGGTAGGTCGCGACGTCGACCGGGTCGACGTACTGGAGGTAGAGCTCGTGGACCGAGCGCGCGCGATCGGCCTCGGCGCGGACGGACCGTTCGGCCTCGGGCAGGTCGTCGGCTGCGAGCAGATCGATCTGGGTCGCCACCGCCTCCGCGCTCAGCCTTCGCAGCAGCGCGGTCGGGCCACCCGTCATCGCCTTGAGGGCGCGCACGCGGAGGTCGGGCCGCTCGCTGAACGCGTCCATCACCGCGCGCGGCGGGAAGGCGTCAAAGAACGCCGCCGGCGCCCGCAGAGGCTCGCGCGACGCGTGCACGGCGCGCAAGACGTCGCCCAGGAAGAGCAAGCCCGGGTGGAGCTCGACGTGCTCGCGCGCCGTCTCCTGCAAGCTGGCGTCGCTCTGTTCGCCCTTGTGCTTGAGTGTCCCCGGAATCTGCAGCATCCGCTGATTCATGTTCTACCTCCTTACGCGCTCTCGGGAAGTCGCTCGGCCTCGCCGGCGCGCTTGCCACGCCGGATGCGCGCGCTGGCGCTCATGTCGGCCTCGCCCGTGACCTCGCCTTCGCCGGCCTCGGGCGCCACGGGAGCCGGTGCGGCGCTTGGCTGCGCGATGGGCGCCGCAGGGTGAGCCACCGGCTCGCGCGCGTCTTTGTTGTCTTGGCGGCCCGAGGTCGCCTCGCGCACGGCGCGCGCCTTGTCCGGGGCTTCTCCCACGGCCAGCTCGCAGTCGCCGAACACCATCTCGATGCCGCCCTCGGAGCGCTGCAGGCTCACCTCCAGCGACTTGGCGCGGATCACCGTCTTGTCGCGAACGCGGCCCGACAGCTCGACCACCTCGGCGTCGAACTCGCCCGACAGCTCGCCGCGCGAGCGCAGCTCGGTGACCTTGGCCTTGCCCGATAGCACGCCGGTCTCTGTGACCTCGACGGAGGGGCCCTTCATCTCCCCCTCGACCCGACCCATCACGATGATCGCGCAGGTCGAGGTGAGCGTTCCCTTGAACTCGGTCCCCTCTTCGATGAGGGTCTTCTTCGTATCAGCCATTTCTCATCCGCCTTTCTGGGCCGAGGCTGCGTTGTTGCCGGGTTCGTTCTTGGCGATCTTCACGCGCAGCCGACTGCCGCGCTCGAACCGGAAGCGCGTCAGGGCCGCGCTCTGCTGGACTGACGCGACGAGCGCGCCCTCGCGGCTCACGACCAGCGCGCGCGCGCCCACGATGCCGGGGCTCTCGCGTTCGAAGAACTGTCCATTGATCGTGATCGAGCCACCGCCCGCGATGTTGCAGTCGGCCAGGACTCCCGAGCTCCCGACGACAAGCTCCGT
>DASZFV010000046.1:0-2944 GCA_035939455.1 Polyangia bacterium | reverse complement strand
GGCGTACCCCTCGTCCTCGAGGACCTGCACGAGGGCGCGCAGGATGTCAGCATCGTCCTCGACGACGAGCACGCCCTCGCGGGAGCCGGCGTGGTCAGGCGTCGCGGTCACGCGCTCCTCCGCGCGAGACGCGCCGCCGCGACCGGCAAGACGACGGTGAACGTCGCGCCCGCGCCGGGCGCGCTCTCGACCGAGATGGTGCCCTCGTGCGCGTCCACGATCTGTTTGGCCACCCACAGGCCGAGCCCGAGGCCGCCGAAGTGGCGCGCCGAGACCGCGCGCTCGAAGCGACCGAAGATGCGTCCCTGGACCTGCGGATCGATGCCGATGCCGCGATCGGTGACGGTGAGGCGCGCGGCGCCCGCGAGCGCATCGACGATCACGTCGACGGGTTGCTTGGCGCCGAACTTCGTGGCGTTGCCCACGAGGTTCGTGACGAGCTGCTCGAGCCGCCCCCGATCCCAGCAGCCGCGCAGCGTCGGAGGCGCCGTGAAGCGCAGCTCGCAGCTCGCGAGGCGCGCGGCCTCGCCGAGCGCCTCGACGATGCCGCGCACGAGCGACACCAGATCGAGCTCCTCGGGATCGAGGGTCAGTCGGCCCTCGGACAGGCGCGAGATGTCGAGCAGCCGCTCGACGAGGAGGGTGAGGCGCCCCACCTGCGAGAGCGCATCCTCGGTGCTCTCGACGAGCCGGTCGTTGGCGAGGCGCTCGGGCGCGCCGCGATCGAGCGAGCGGACGACGCTGTCGAGCCGCAACCGCAGCGCCGTGAGCGGGGTCCGCAGCTCGTGCGAGGCGATCGAGAGGAACTCGTCGCGCATACTCACGGCGCGCCGGAGGTCGACCTCGAGCTCCTTCCGATCGGTGATGTCGACGCACGAGCCGATGTAGCCCGCGAAGCAACCGTCGCGCTCCCAGCGCGGCGTTCCCCGGTCGAGCACCCAGCGGTACTGGCCGTCGGCGCGGCGCAAGCGGTACTCCATCTCGAAGACGCGCCGCTCGGCGAACGCCGCCATGTACGTGTCGATGGCGCGCTGGAAGTCCTCGAAATGGACGCCCTCGGCCCAGCCCACGCCCCACTCGTCCTCGAGCGTGCGCCCCGTGAAGTCGAGCCAGGTCTGGTTGAAGAACGTGCAGAGGGCGTCGGGGCCGGCCATCCAGAGCAGCACGGGCGCGACGTCGGCCATGATGCGGAAGCGGGCCTCGGTCTCGTGGGCGTGCTGCTCGGCCCGTCGCCGCAGGCTCGTGTCGCGCAGCACGCCGACGCCGGCCTCGATGACGCCGCTCTCGGAGCGCCAAGGCACGTAACGCACTTCGTAGGTGCCGGCCCCGATCCCTTCGGCGCCCGACGCGTAGGGCACGTCCTCGAGATGGACCTCCTCGCCCGCGAGGGCGCGGAGGAGCGGCTTGTCGCCGTGCGCGCCGAACGGCAACGCGAGCGCCGCGGGCATGACCTGGCCGACGGCGCTCGCGACGTCGAGGCGGAACATGCGCTCCATGGCCGGACTCCAGTGGGTGCACGCGAGCTCACGATCGAAGACGACGACGCCCTCCTCGCTGACGGCCAGCACGAGCTCGGCGAGAGCCTGCGAATTCACGGCGCGCCTCCGGGCGGCGCGAGCTCGAGGGCGCGCTGGAAATCGGCCGCGCGCTGCAGGACGCCGGCGACGTCGACGGCGCCGATGGGCAGGCCGGCCGCCAGCGCGAGCGGGGGGGCGAGCGCCTCGATGGCCCGCGTCGCCCGGGGCGTCCAGGCTTCCACCCACGCGAGGGTGGAGGCGCGGTTTTGGGCGTCGCCCGCGAGCGCGACGCGCACGAGCGCCGCCGTCCACTGGCGTTGCCACAGGCAGTCCTCCTCGAGCGACGCGCAGAGCTGTCCGAGCAGGAAGTCGCCGCGGGCTCGCGCGAGCGCCGGCAGCGCCACCATGAACAGCTCGTCGACGACGGGCTTGACGCAGATGTTGAGCGCGACGAAGGCCTCCGCCCAGTCCCACGCCACGAAGAGCGACTCGATGACCTCGCGGAGCGGCTGCCAGGCGGGCGCGGCCTCGAAGCGGGCCCGACTGTCGTCGCCGAAGGTCGGGTCGACGCGGCGGAGCTGGGCCATGCGGTACGCGATGCGGTGGATGCGCCGCACTTCGTCGGCGCCCTGGAGCGCCGCCGCGATGGTGACGCGGCCCTCGGGGGCCATCTGCCCCACGTAGGCCGCGACCATCTGGAAGCCGTGGAGCACGAAGCGCAGGGGCGGCAGCGCGCACACGAGGAGCGCGCGCGCCTCGCGCGGGAGGGCGGCGTCGTAATCGGATGCGTCGATCGATGCGAGCAGGCCGTCGCAAAAGGCCTCCTGCGCGTGCTGCAGCCGCGTGTACTTGGTGTAGGTCGTCTCGCGCGGATCCGCGAACTGCTCCCAGGCCGCGGCGCGCCAGCGCGAACCGCGCTGGTGGCGCGCGTACCACTCGGCGGCCGGCGCGGCGACCTCGAAGCCGCGCTCGACGTGGTGGTGGAGCCGCGTCGTCACGAGCTCGTACTCCGTGGGGCGCCGGCGCTTCCCCGCGAGGTGCGAATAGGTCTTGAGCCGCATCAGTGGATCTCACCGGCGTGGGTCGCGGCGACGGTGGGCGACAGCTCCCAGCGCGCGTCGTCTTCCGTGACGGCGAAGCGCCCCTTGAAGGACGACATGACGAGCTCGAGATCGCCCGGCAGCCGAAACGGCGCGCCCGTGCGCGCCTCGATGGCGGCGCGCGTGACGACGCAGCGGCGTGGGCACAGCACGCGCAGGTACGCGCCGCGGTCGATGACGCGCGTGTCGAGGTTGAGGGCGCGGATGGCCTCGACGACGGCGCTGCCGAGCGGTCCCGCCTGCAGCACGGGGCCCACGTCGTCCTCGCCGGGCTCGCGCGCCCGCACGCGGAGAGCGCTCGCCCCATCGACGTCCACCTGAATCTCG
>DASZFV010000045.1:0-5472 GCA_035939455.1 Polyangia bacterium | reverse complement strand
AGCTGCCGGGGCGTCGCAGGAACGAGAAGCTCGAGCCCGCGCCGTAGGTGTAGCCCTTCTGCTCGCGCAGGTTGAAGTTGAGGCGGCTCGTGAAGCTGCCGCCGAGCACGGCGTTCAGCATCGAGAGCGCCGGTCGATCGGGCGAGAGGCGATCGGTCCCCGGCGACAGGATGCGCACGATGCTCTGGGGCGCGGCCGGTCGATCGACGAGCACGAGGCGCGGGCGCGCGGGGAAGGGAGGCGTGGGCGCGGGAGCCGTCGTCGGGCCGGGCGGCCACCCGCCCAGCGCCGCCTCGAGCTGGCGCGGCAGCGCGGCCTCGTCAAAGTCACCCGCGACGACGAGCGCGGCGTTGTTGGGCCGGTAATGCGTGGCGTGGAACCGGCGGATGTCCTCGATCCCGATGCGCGCGACCGTGCGCTCGAACCCGTCGGACGAACGGCCGTAGGGGTGCGCGTCGCCGTAAAGGACGCGATCGGAGACGAGGCTCGCGACGGCCTCGGCCTGGTCGCGGCGTTGCGCGAGGCTCGTGAGGCGATCGTGGCGCACGCGCGCCCAGTCGTCGGCGTCGAGGCGCGGGCGCAGCAGCACGTCGGCGGCCATCGCGAGCCCGGCTTCGAAGCCCTTGCGCGGCACTTGCAGTGAGAGCTGAGAGCCGTCTCGGCCGCAGCCGAGCCACAGGTCGGCGCCGAGCTGCTCGAGATCCTCCGCCATCTGCAGCGGGCCGCGCGCGCCGGCGCCCTCGTCGAGCAGGTCGGCCGTCGACGAGCCGAGCCCGACGAGCTCCGGTCCGTCGGCGTCGGAGCCCACGCGGAACATCACGTTGACGGCCACGAGCGGCGCGACCTCCCGCCTCACGGCGAGGACCTCGAGCCCGTTGCTGAGCACGAAACGCGTGGGCCGCGTCGGCTTGAGCCGCGGGAGCGGCCCCACGGCGGGCGGCTGCTCCATGTGCGCGGGCGCGGACGTCCCCGCGGAGCTGGACGCGCTCACGTCGTGGCCTCGGCGCCGGCTTCGTCACCCTCTTCGGCGGCGGCCGCTTCGCCGCCCGCCTCGGGGATGGTCCGGATGACGAGGCGGCGCTTCGCGAGCACGGCGGCGAACGCGTCGCGCACGCTGGCCGGCGTCGCCGCCTCGTAGCGCGCGACGTCGCGCTCGACGCCCGCGGGATCGCCGAGCAGGTATTGGTAGTGGTTGAGGAGGTCGGCGCGCGTCTGCAGGTGATCGAGGCTCTTGTAGAAGTCGGCCAGGTGCGTGTTGCGCGCGCGGTCGACCTCGGCGGCCGAGGGGCCGTCGTGCGCGAGCCGCTCGAGCTGGTCCTCGACGGCGCGGCCCACGTCGGCGAGCGCGCGGTCGGGCTTGGCCGTGGAGCCGACGTGGAACAGGCTGCCGAGCCGCTGCGAGCTTTGATAGGCGAAGACGTCCTGCGCGATGCGCTGATCGAAGACGAGCGCGCGGTAGAGGCGGCTCGACTTCCCGCCTCCCAGCACGTGCGCCGCCAGATCGAGATCGGCGTCGCCCGGCGCGAAGAGCGCGGGCGCGTGCCAGCACAATCGCAGGCGCGGGAGCTGCACGCGGTCGCTCAGCGTCTCGTCGCAGTCGGCGGCCAGCACGGGCGTCGCCGGCGCGGGCGGACGCGGCGCTTCGCGCTTCGCTTGCCAGCCGAAATACTTCTCGGCGAGCGCGCGCGCGGCGGCCGTCTCGAAGTCCCCCGCGATCGTGAGGCTGGCGTTCGAGGGGCGGTAGAAGCGCTCGAAGAACCGCCGCACGTCGGCGACGCTCGCCGCCTCGAGGTCGGCGTGCGAACCGATGGTCGGCCAGTGATACGGGTGCGTGGGCGGGTACATGACCTCGGGGATGCGCAGCTCGGTGCGCCCATAGGGGCGGTTCTCGTAGGACTGCCGCCGCTCGTTGAGCACGACCTTGCGCTGCTTCTCGAGCTCCTCCTCGGTGATGACCTCGGCGAGGGTCGCGAGGCGATCGGCCTCCAGCCATAAGAACGTCTCGAGCAAATTGCGCGGCCCGATCTCGTAGTAGTTCGTGCGGTCGTTGCTCGTCGTGCCGTTGTTGTGGCCGCCCCAGCTCTCCATGATGGCGTCGAACGACGGGTAGGGCGCGTGCTTCGAGCCCATGAACATGAGGTGCTCGAAGAGGTGCGCGAACCCCGTGCGGCCGGGCGCCTCGTCCTTTGAACCGACGTGATACCAGAGGTTGACGGCGACGAGCGGGCTGCCGCGGTCGACGTGCAAAATGACGGTGAGTCCGTTCGCCAGCACGAACGTCTCGAATTCGATCTTCACCATGCGGGGCGCGCTTGAGGGGATGCTAGTCTCTCACGAAACGATGGAGCGCCCGCTCGCAATCGGGCCGAGGCTCGGCGCGCGCCGGCTCCGGTCCGGTGTCGTCCTCCCGCTGGTCTTCCTGTCAGTCATCCTCTCGGGGCCGCTCGCGCCGCGGGCGGCGCGCGCCAACGGCGCCTTCCCCGAGTCGTTGCAGCTCGTCCTCCCCGTTGATCGGCCGGGCCAGATCGTGCTCGCCACGAACTTCGGGCTCATCATCTCCGACGACGACGGCGCGACTTGGAATTGGACCTGCGAGCAAAAGGCCACGGTCATGGGCTCTCTTTACAGCGTCTCGGCGCCGCCGCTCGATCGCTTCTTCTCGATGTCGACAATCGTGGGCCTGGCCTATTCGGACGACGACTCGTGCACCTGGACCCCGTCGGGTGGCAGCCTCGACACCGCGCTCGCGAGCGATTACTTCCCGGACCCGACCAACCCGATGCGTGTGTTCGCCATGGGCTCGAATCCCAACGACGACACGATCCCGCCCAAGCTCTTTTCCTCGGACGACGGCGGCAAGACCTTCGGCGATGCGATCTTCACGGCGCCGATGGGCGTCTCACTCTCGGGCGTCGAGAACGCCCGCAGCGACCCGAAGACGATCTACCTCGCGACCTTCGCGAGCGTGACGGGCGGCGGCTTCCATCCGACGCTCCAGCGCTCGAGCGACGGCGGGGTCACCTGGACGCCCATCGACGTCGAGCCGTCCCTCGGCCCCAACAACTTCCGCATCGTTGCCGTCGATCCCAGCGACGCGCAGGTCATCACGCTGCGCGTGTTCGAGCCCACCGGCGAGAGCCTGGCCGTCTCGCGCGACGGCGGCATGACCTTCGCCAAGGTGGCCTCGCTGCAGGGCCAGTTCACGGCCTACGTCCGCCTCGACAGTGGAACCATCCTCGTCGCGGGCGCCCTCGCCGTCGACGGCGTCGGGTTTCGCTCGACGGACGGGGGCATGACCTTCACCGACTGGACGCCCCGCACGCTCGGCGACGGTGGTGTCCCCGAGGTCGCCGCGGACGGCGGAGCCCCGCGGCCGCCTCACCTCCGGGCGCTCGCGGCGCGCGGGAGCAAGCTCTACGCCGGGGCGAAGAACTTCTCCGACGACTGGGCCGTCGGCCTTTCGACCGACGAGGGGGTCACCTTCACGAAGCTGACGCGTTACGATCAGGTCTCGGCCATCCGCGCCTGTGCGGTGTCGGCCTGCGAGAACAGCTGCGAGTCGCAAGCTGCGGCTCAGCTCTGGCCGGTAACGCTCTGCCACCCCGCGGCCCCGCCGAAGAAGGGCTGCGGTTGCGCGGTCAGTGACGCGCGCGGCGCAACCTGGGGCGTCGGCTTTTTGCTCGCCGCGTTGGCCCTCGCGCGCGCGCGCCGCCCGCGACGCTGAGCGCTCGACAGAGTGAGTCGCGGGGTGTAGATTTCGCGCTCATTTGTACACCGCGTTTCCGTGCAAGGCTGGGCCCATAGCTCAGCGGTCAGAGCTGGCGGCTCATAACCGCCTGGTCCCTGGTTCGAATCCAGGTGGGCCCACGACCAACGAGCGTTGTGGTGGCGGCGGCGGGGCAGCATCAGCATTCGCAGTGTTCGTGATGATAGTGTTGAACGGAGGACCCGGCCTTGCGCGATCAGCTTAAGCAACTCGAAGAGCTTCAAACTCACGACGCCAAGATTCAAGAACTCGAACAGTCTCTCAAGGCCATCCCCGCCAAGCTGGCGGCGACCGAGCTGGACCTGGCGCGCGTCGAGGCGCTCCTCGCGGCGGAGGGGGCGTCCCTCAAGGAGACCGAGCGTTACTACGCCGAACAGAAGGGCCTCGTCACGGACGACGAGGTGCAGGTGGCGGGCGCCAAGCACAAGCTGACGCAGGCCAAGAACTCGAAGGAGTACATGGCGGCGCAGCGCGAGATCGAGCAGCGCCGCGAGAGCCTGGTGTCGCGAGAGGCCGAGATCAGCAAGCTCGTCGAGGCCGTCGAGGCCAAGAAGAAAGTTCTCGCCGAGCGCGCCGCGGACGTGCAGGGGCTCAAGGACACCATCGCCAAGGACGGCGAGGCCGCGCGGGCGCGCATGGCCGAGATCGAGGTCAACATCGGCGAGCTGCGCCGAGAGCGCGATGAGCTGGCGTCGGCCGTCAAGCCGGACGTGCTCAAGCGTTACAGCGCCATCCGCATGCGCCGCGGCCTCGCCGTCGTGGCCGTCAAGAACGGCACCTGTCAGGGCTGCAACATGAACATCCCGCCGCAGCTCTACAACGTGCTGCAGCGCGGTGTGAGCATCGAGATCTGCCCCTCTTGCAGCCGCATCATCTACTGGGAAGACATCATGAAGGACCCGGCCGCTTCGGGGTCGGACTCCGGCGAACCGCCCGCCGCGGGCTGATGGTCGCCCGCGAGTGCTATATTGCCCTCGCTTCTCGTCCGAGCCGGACAGGTGATCGCGGCGGGCGTCGCAAGACGCCCGTCGAGGAAAGTCCGGGCTCCGCAGGGCAGGGTGCTGGCTAACGGCCAGTCGGGGTGACTCGAAGGAAAGTGCAACAGAGAATAGACCGCCGGCGCCGCGAGGCGACCGGCAAGGGTGAAACGGTGCGGTAAGAGCGCACCGCCCCCTCGGTGACGAGGGGGGCAGGCAAACCCCACCCGGAGCAAGACCAGTTTGGGATCGCGAAGGCAACTTCGCCGGCGTGGCCCGCGCCGATTCGATTCCTAGTAGGTCGCACGAGCCGGCCAGCAATGGACGGCCCAGAGGAATGATCGCCACCGGCGGCAACGCCGGAACAGAACCCGGCTTACGGACGGCTCGGACGAGGAGCCTTTGCCTCGAGCCACGCGAGCAGCCGCGCGGGCGGCCCCGCGTTGATGACGCGCTCGGGGTCGAGGCCGGCGCGCTCGGCGTTGAGCTTGGCGTAGCGCGAGCGCTCGAGCTCGTCGACCTGGTGGGCGTCGCTGTCGAGCACGAAGTCGATGCGGCGACCGGCGGCCCGGCGCAGCCACTCGACGGGCAGGTCCAGGCGCGGGAGGGCGCCGTTCACCTCGAGCGCTGTCCCGGTCTCCTCGGCGGCGGCGAGGATCGCGTCGGGGTCGAGATCGATGGGAGGCCGGCCGCCGATCATCCGCGTCGTGAGGTGGCCGATCATGCGCA
>DASZFV010000044.1:0-3020 GCA_035939455.1 Polyangia bacterium | reverse complement strand
ACCGTTCGCGACGCTCGTCGACGACAGACTCGCGACCGGCCTCCTCGAGCGGCTCGACGGGAGCGGTCGGCCGTCCGTGTACGCCGGCGCCGGACTCGGGCGCCGCCCCGAAGAGCTCGCGGCGCCGCTGCGGTGGCGGCGCGCGAAACGGCCCCGCGGCCTCCGTGAGCCAACCCTCGATGTCGGCGCCCGGCGCGGCGCCCACGGCCGGCTTGGCGCGCACGTCGCGGATGATCTCCTCGCGGGAGAGCTTCCCGATGACCGCGAGCGCGTCGAGATCGGACAGCCCGCTGTCGTCGATGACGTGGATGAAGGTCCGCTGCCCGTCGAACAGGCGCAGGACGGCGTTCACCTCGTCGGGGATCTCGGCGAGACGCTCGGCGAGCAGGTGATAGTCGACCTCGAAGATGGTCTCGAGCGGCGGCAAATCGGCGAGGAGCCGCCGCCACTCGTCGAGCCGGCGCAACGCCTCCATGAGCAACGCTCCCGGTTCCTTTCCGACCGCGTCCTTGCGCCGGATGCTCTTCCACTCGATCTCGAACCGGCCGCTGCTCCAGGAGAACAGCCGGCACACGGCGTCCAGGCCCGAGAGGCGACCCACCTCGGCGTCGACGACGGTTCCCTCGCGGAAGTAGATCTCGCCGCGCGCGCCGCCCGCCGCCGTCGTGACGACGACGCCCGACCTGTGGTTGGCTTCGAGGGCGCCGAGAAGGTCGACGAGGGGAAAGTCCGCAATGTCGCCCAGGAACCGCTCGTCGCTGCGCGCCAGCGCCTCGAGTCGATCGCGCTCGCGCCGCTGGAGCAGCGAACGGGCGTGCGCGACGACCTCCTGAACGTAGACGGGCTTGGCCAGAAAATCGTCCGCGCCCGCTTCGACGCCGCGGACCTTCGCCTCGACCGTCTGCTCCGAAAGAAGAACGAACGCGATCGTCGCGCCGTCCGGTCGCTTTTTGATCTGGCGGCAGAGCTCGAATCCGTCCGTTCCCTGCGCGCCACCCTCGAGCCGCACCTCGGAGATGATCAGATCCGGACGCTCGCGCTCGACGGCGGTCGAGGCCTCGGCCGCCGTCGCGGCCGTCCGCACGTCGAAGCCGGCGTTGCGGAGGCTCAGCTCGAGCAGCCGCCGGATCTGCGCGTCACCGTCGACGACGAGAATTCCGCGTCGCGCCAATTGGTGATCCGTTCGCGGTTCCATGGGGCCTGTGACGCACGCCGTCCAGCGGCGATTATAAGCGGGTCGCCGCGCGCGCGAAATGAAACAAAATGTTATGTTGTCATTGCTCAAATGGGCCGTGATATGAATCCGCTCATGGTGGGGAACGAGGAGGCGTTTCGGGAGGCGCTCGGGCGGCAGGCAGTCGGTTGGTCCGTCCCTTCTGAGCCCGGCCAGCTCGAATCAATCACGCGCTACGCCGCTCTGCTTCTGACATGGACCGCCCGGATCAACCTCACGGGCGCGGTTTCGTTGGAGGATTTGTCGGACGCGCACTTGCCCGACTCATTCGCCCTCGCCTCGCGCCTCGGAGATGCGGGCACGGTGCGGGCGATTGACGTGGGCAGCGGTGGCGGATTGCCCGGGCTGCCGCTGGCCATTTTGTGTCCCAACCTGATTCTTAGGCTCGTCGAGCCCATCGCGAAAAAGGCGGCCTTCCTCAGGACGGCCGCGCGAGAGCTCGGTTTCGGCGCCCGCGTCAGCATCGATACTCACCGAGCCCAGACGCTCGTCCCGGCCAGCTTCGACGTTGCCCTGTCGCGGGCAACACTGCCGCCGCGGGCCTGGCTCCCACTCGCCGTCGATTTGGTACGGCCCGGTGGTCGGGTCTTCTTGCTCGCCTCGGCGAGAGCCGATTGGACTTCGCTGCCCGCTGGCCTGACCTCGACGGGACAATGGCCGTACCTGGGCGACCGGCGGTGGCTGGTCGAGCTCGTGAAGGCACACTCCTGAGGGAGGAGATGTTCCACGTGAAACAGCGAGCAGGCCGCTATGTTCCACGTGAAACATGCGTCGAAAACCATGCCGTCAAATCCGCGCTACTATAAGAGCCGCGGTGCGTGAGCTCTCCGCCATCCTCGAGGCCGAGCTCGCCGCTCTGGCGGCCGCCCATCGCCTGCGCACTTGTCCCGCGCTCGCCGGCCCTTCGCGGCAGCGCCCGACGGACGCCGCGGGCCCCGCGAATCACGCGCTGCTGTCATTTTCATCGAACGACTACCTCGGCTTTGCGTCGCATCCAGATGTTCTTTCGGCGGCCGCCGAGACCGCGGCTCAGGAAGGTTTCGGTGCCGGAGCGGCACGGCTCGTCACCGGCGATCTGCCAACCCACCGGGCCCTGGAGGCAGACCTCGCGACGTTCGCGCGACGCCAGAGCGCCCTGCTCTTTCCCAGCGGATACCAGGCAAACCTTGGCGCCGTGACGGCGCTGGCCGGTCCGTCGGACCTGATCGTCTCCGACGCGGCCAACCACGCCAGCCTGATTGATGGCTGCCGCCTCTCCCGAGCCACGGTGGCCATCTACGCCCATGGCGATCCGCGCTCGGCCGCGCAGGCGCTCGCCCGCCCGGGGGAATTTCGCCGCCGCTTTCTGCTCACCGAATCTCTCTTCAGCATGGATGGCGACAGCGCCCCGCTGGCAGCCCTGGCCGAGCTCGCCATCGCGCACGACGCGGTCTTCGTGGTCGACGAGGCGCACGCCTTCGGCGTCCTCGGTCCGGGCGGACGGGGCCTGTGCGCCGCCGCGAACGTCGAGCCTGACCTGCTCGTCGGCACCCTCGGGAAGGCTTTCGGGGCTTCGGGTGGCTTCGTCGCGGCGTCGGACGCCGTGCGGTCCTACCTCGTCAACCGCGCGCGAACCTTCATCTTCACGACGGCGGCTCCACCTCCGGTCGCCGCTGCCGCCCGCGCGGCCCTGCGCCTGGCCGCCGGGCCCGTCGGAGAGCAGCGCCGCGCCCGTCTCGCGGCCAACAGGGCGCGGCTCATCGATCGCTTGGGCGGCAAGGTCGCGGATGCACCCGGCCCGATCGTT
>DASZFV010000043.1:0-2116 GCA_035939455.1 Polyangia bacterium | reverse complement strand
CCCACTTCGCGCGCCACCGGCGCGGGCGGCCCAACGGGCTCTTCCGCTTCATCGTCCTGCCCCAACGCCCGGTGCCCCACGGTCAGCAACATCGGAACGATCAGAGCTGCTCGGAGAGACCTGCGCACCTTCAAAGGGTACGGCGCCCCTCCACCCAAGCAAGAAATCGCCTCGCGCGGCGGATTTATCGACGTGAGGCGGGGGGGGGGCGAAGTCCCGCCCGGCCTAACGTTTATGTACCGTGACCTGATTTCGGCCGCCGTGCTTGGACTTGTACAGGGCCTGATCGGCCAGGCTGACGAGCTCGGCGGCGTCCTTGACGGCGGGGTCGGGAAGGCCCGCGACGCCCACGCTGATCGTGAGCGGGATGTGGGTGCCCTCGAAGACGAACTTGTTCTGCGCCACCGCCTTGCGCATGCGCTCGGCGACGATCTGCCCCTGCATGACGTCGGAGCCGCGGCAGATGACCCCGAACTCCTCGCCGCCGTAGCGCGCGAAGACGTCCTCGGCGCGCAACGCACCCGTGAGCAGCGCCGCGATCTCCGACAGCACGTGGTCGCCCGCCTGATGGCCGTAGGTGTCGTTGACCTTCTTGAAGTGGTCGATGTCGAAGAGGACGAGCGTGAGCGGCGCGACGTGCCGGATCGCGAACGTGAACTCGCTCTCGAGGCGGTCAGTGAAGTACTTCTTGTTGAAGGCCTTCGTGAGCCCGTCGCGCAGGGCGGACTCGTACATCTGCTTTTGAAAGATCTCGTCGAGGTTGTCGTGGTACGTGAACTTCAGGATCGTCGTCGACCCGACCAGGATCTTGTCGCCGTCGACGAGCTCCTTGTTGGCCTCGACCTTGAGCCCGTTGCAGTAGGTGCCGTTCGTCGAGCCGAGATCCTGGAGCACGATCCGGTCGTTGACGATCACGAGCTGGGCGTGCTCGCGCGAGATGCCGTCGTCGAGGAGGCGAATCTGTGCCTTCTGGCCGCGCCCGATGATGGTCTTCTCGCCATCGATCTTATACATCTCGCCCACGCTCGCGCCCGCCAAGACCACGAGATAGGCCCGGTCCCGCTTCCCACCCTCGGGCGCCAGAGGCGCCTCGAACATCCTTGTGCTCTCGTCTGCCGGAGGCATCCCGAGAACCATGTTAACACGGCCTTAAGGTGGCCGCGCGCCTCTCGTGGCGGTCAGCCGTCAGCCGTTGGGGCGCGGCAGGAGCCTCCGGGCGAATTCCGCCAGCCGATCGGCGCGCCCGCCGAGCGGCGCCAGAAATCTGACCGCGTCCGCCACGAGGGCCTCGAGCCGTGCGCGCGCGGCCCCCGCGTGGGCCGGGTGATCGGCGTCGTCCAGATCGTCGGCGTGCTGGAACGCCACGCCGAAGCGCTCCCCGAAGCCCGCGAGGGCCGCGAGCTCGGTCTCCGGGGCGCCGCCGACGGCGCCTCCGACCTCGACGGCCGCGCGGAAGAGCGCCGCGGTCTTCTCGGCGTGCAGGAGCTCGAGGGTCGCGAGGTCGGCCGGCGTGGGCTCTCCCAGATCGCGGGCCTGTCCCCGCACCATGCCTCGCGCGCCGGCGCCGCGTGAGAGCGCCCCCGCCGCCGCCAGGAACGCGGCGGGTCGCCCGGCGGCCATCCCGGCCTCGGCCAACCACTCGAACGCCAACGTCAGAAGCGCGTCGCCGGCGAGGATGGCCGTGGTCTCGTCGAAGGCCTTGTGGTTGCTGGGGCGGCCGCGGCGGAAATCGTCGTCGTCCATGGCGGGCAGGTCGTCATGGATGAGCGAGTAGCAGTGGACGAGCTCCACGGCGCAGCAGGCGACGGCGACGTTCGAATCGACGGGCGCGCCGTTCGTCTGGGTCTCGGCGGCCGCGAGCGCGAGCAGCGGACGCAGGCGCTTGCCCGGCGCGAGCAAGGAGTAACGCATGGCCTCGACGAGCCGCCCGGGATCACCGTCCAGCGGCAGGGTCAGGCGCGTGTCGAGCACGCGCTCGATCTCCTCGCGGCGCGCGCTCACCCAGGCGTCGAGCGCTGCCGCAGGCGTCGCCGCCGATGCGGAAGTCGACGTCGACGTCGACATGGACATGGACATGGACATGGAACGCGGCCGCTCACTCCTCGGGCATCTCGAA
>DASZFV010000042.1:0-1772 GCA_035939455.1 Polyangia bacterium | reverse complement strand
CGCGCATCACGCGCGTGGGCCGGTTCCTGCGCAAGACGCGGCTCGACGAGATTCCGCAGTTCATCAACGTGCTGCTCGGACAGATGAGCCTCGTCGGCCCGCGCCCCGAGCGACCCGAGCTGGCCGAGCAACTCGCCATGGCCATCCCCTACTTCGAGGAGCGCATGCGCGACCTCAAGCCGGGCATCACGGGCCTGGCGCAGATCTCGCTCGGGTACTCGGGAAAGCCGCTGCCCGACAGCGTGCTCGCCAAGTTCGAGGCCGACCTCACGAACCCGTTCAAGGTCGAAGGCGCGGAGGACGCGCTCGCCGATCACATGCGCATGAAGCTGCTCTACGACCTCGCGTACAGCGCCTCCACCGAGGACTTCAAGGCGTTCTTTGCCATGGAGCTGAGGATCATCCTCAAGACGCCGCTCGTCATGCTGGGCGCGAAGGGAACCTGAGGCGGCGGCCTCCGCCGCGCGGCGCTGCCAACCATGACCCTCTGCGCGCTGTGGGCGCTCGCGCTGCTGGCCTACGCTTACTTCGGCTATCCCGCCGTCATCGGCCTGCTGGCGCGGCTTCGGCCCCGCGGGTCGGCGGCGCGGATGGCGGATGACGCGCCGCCGCGGGACGTCAGCGTCAGCGCGTTCTTGCCGGTCTTCAACGGCGCGGCGCTCCTCCGCGCGAAAATAACCAGCTTGCTCGAGCAAGACTACCCGCCCGCGCTCCTCGACGTGCTCGTCTACTGCGACGGCTGCACTGACGAGACGGAGGCGACGGCGCGCGCGCTGGCCGCCGAGCCGCGCGCGGCGGGCCGGATCCGCGTCGTGGCGTCGGCAGAGCGCCGCGGAAAGCCAGCGGCGCTCAACGCCCTGCGCGCGCTGGCCGGCGGGGAATTGCTGCTGCTCAACGACGCTCGACAGCCGCTGTCGCGCGGGAGCGTGCGCGCCCTGGCGCGCGCGCTCGAGGACCCGCAGGTGGGCTGCTCCACGGGCAGCCTCGTGCTCGCGGGCGGCGCGCCGAGCGGCGTGTACTGGAAGTACGAGCACTGGATCCGCCGGCATGAGTCGGGCTTCCGCGGCGTCGTCGGCATGACGGGCGCGATCGCCATGATGAGGCGCGCCGAGCTCGACCCGCTGCCCGAAGACTTGATCCTCGACGACGTCTGGATCCCGGCGCGCCTCGGCCTGCGCGGCAAGCGCGTCGCGCTCGTGGCGGACGCCGAGGCGTACGACACCGCCTTCGAGGACGAGCAGGAGTTCCGGCGCAAGGTCCGCACGCTCGCCGGGAACTATCAGCTCTTCGCGCTCGTCCCCGCGCTGCTCTCGCCGTTCGCGAATCCTTTCTGGTTCGAGCTCGTCTCGCACAAGGTCCTGCGCCTGGTCGCGCCGTGGCTCATGCTCGTCCTCGCGGCGACGTCGACGGCGGCCGTCGTCGCGGGCGGCGGCTCCCGCGGCCTGCCGGCCGCGCTGGTCGTCGCGCAGGCCGCGTTCTACGCCGCGGCGGCCGTCGGGCGGCGCGCCGGGCGCCTCGCGGGCGTCGCGCGCACGTTCGTCGTGCTGAACCTCGCGGCCGTCGTGGGCCTCGTCAAGTACGTGAGCGGACGCCAGCGCGTGACCTGGTAGGGCCCCCCTCCCGAGGTTGCCTAACACTACTGCGTCAGTCGGGTGGAGAGATGCTGTTCTCACGTGGGCGGTGGCAACTCGGGCAACGTGGTAACCATCGCGCGATGACGCGGGCGATGGCGATTCGTGCGGTAACGAAGCTGTCTGGGTAGTGACGTTCAG
>DASZFV010000041.1:0-12321 GCA_035939455.1 Polyangia bacterium | reverse complement strand
GCGCACCCGGCGAGCGCGGCGAACGCGCCGATGCAGGCGGCGGCGCGGGCGCTTCTGTAGGCGAGGACGTGCGACATCGCGGCGCTCACGGCCGATCTTGAGCGCCCGCCGGGAAAGAGCGAGTTTTTCGCGCTCACGCGGTTGACAGCGTCACGCCGGCACGATTCCCTAACGAGCTTGGGCACCCGCGCGCTCCTCGTCTTCTCGGCCGCTCTGCTGGCCGCATCGGCCGTCCCCGCGGCGGCCGCTCCTGACGAGCCCGACGCCGCGAACGCCGCAACGACGCCCGCCGAGGTGGACGACTTCCTTGCGAAGTATGCCCCGCCCCCCGTCGAGGGCCCTGAGCTGCGCCTGCCCGTCTCGCCCACGCGGGTCTGGCTCGACCTCGGTTACGCGCGCACCGATGATCTCTCGTCCTTGCCGTACATCACGGGGCGGGCCTGGAACGTGCGCGTCGCCGCGGGGGCCACGTGGCGCTGGCGACGATTCGCCTTCACGGGCGAGATCCCGTTTCCCCAGGTCTCAATGATCGACGTCGCCACGCTCATGAATCAGCCGGCGAGCCAGCTCGTGGTGCCCAGCGACGCGCACCAGACGGCCATCTCGCTGGGCGACCTGCGCTTCGGCGCCGATTGGACAGACCACCTCGGCGACGCAATCGTCGCCGGCTTCGGCTTCCGAACGCGCCTGCCTACCCACACGACGGGTTTCACGTTCCACCAGGCCGACGGCTCGACGGTGATCTACCGGTTACCCTACTACTTTCACCTCGAGCCCACGGCGATCCTGGGCGCGGCCGTCGGCCGATTCGCGTTCGTCGTCAACCAGGGTGCGATCATCCTCCTCGGGCCCGACGGCGACTTCGAGGGGTTTCACGTCAATGTCCCCACGATCACCTTCTGGGACGCCGCCTACGCCGTGAGCTGGGCGCCTCTCGACGAGCTCGCCGCGTCCGTCGAGCTCTCGACGGACATCCAGCTCAACCACGTCGCCGGGGTCGACTTCACGACCTTCAATCATCTGCGCGCCGTATGGCTCGCGCCGGCGCTCCAGTGGCACGTCGGCGGCCTTCGCGTCGACCTCGTCGCCCGGTTTGGCCTCTCGAATGCCGTCAACCTCGTCGGCATCATGGAGTTCGCGGGCACCACGTCGTACACGCTGCGCGTCAGTCGCCCGTTTTAGTGGGCCGTCGCCGCGCGGAAAGGAGTACTCTCGAAACCATGCGGCGCCTCGCTTGGCTCCTCGGCCTCGTGGTGGCAGCGAACGCGTGCTCGAGTGGAAGCGGACACCACGGCGACGCCTCGGCCGACGCGATCATCGACGTGTCGCTCCCGTGGCCCGACGGCTGCCCACCCACGACGATGAACGAGAAGGGCATCGGCAAGCCCTGCACGCGGGGCGGCAACCAGTGCGCGAGCCCCCTGCTGTGCACGTGCGATCCCTTGCTGGGCGCCACGCTCGCGGGCGTCCCCTGCTTCTGTACGCTCGCTGCCTTTGCCCAGAACCACTCGCAGGACCCGTGCACGGACTCCGTCCCCGCGAACTACTGCGGCAGCGGCGTAACGTGCTGCAACGTCCTCAACTCCGGGGCTTACTGCACGCCGAACGTCTGCCTCATCAATGACGCCTGCCTCGTGTTCGTCTCGGCCGACGGCGGCACCTGAAGCGCACGCCTTGCGCACGCGATTGCTTTCGGTCGCCGTCGTGCTCATTGTCACAGGCGATGCGTGCCACCGAACCCATGGAACGGCGACTGGAACGTCCATGAGCGCGCACCACCCGCCCGGAGCGCCCGCGTACGACGACGCGCTCGCCGCGAAGCTCGCGGCCGCCCTCGCGGCCAAGGGTTCGGGCTACGTGCCGCGCACACACCACCTCGAGGGAAAGGCGCCCATCTACACGAATCGCCTGATCCTCGAGACGAGCCCGTACCTGCTGCAGCACGCGCACAATCCGGTCGACTGGCGGCCGTGGGGCGACGAGGCGTTCGCCGAGGCCAAGCGGCTCCATCGACCGGTCTTCCTGTCGGTCGGGTATTCGACCTGCCACTGGTGCCACGTCATGGAGGGCGAATCCTTCGAAGACGTCGAGATCGCGCGCTTCATGAACGAGCACTACGTCTGCATCAAGGTCGACCGCGAGGAGCGCCCCGACGTCGACGCGATTTACATGAGCGCCGTTCAGGCCCTCACGCAGTCGGGCGGCTGGCCCATGAGCGTGTGGCTCACGCCCGCGCGCGAGCCGTTCTTCGGCGGCACCTACTTCCCGCCTCGCGACGGCGCGCGCGGCGCCAACCACGGCTTCCTCACGATCCTGCGCGAGCTCGCCGAGACCTACGCCAAGGACGGCGAGCGCGTCACGCGCGCCGCCAAGTCGCTCGTCGAGGCCGTCCGCAAGGACATGGCGCCGGACCACTCGGGCGCCGCCCAGCCCAACGCGGGCGTCATCGCGGCGACGGTGGACTACTTCAAGCGCTCCTTCGACGCGGTCGACGGCGGGGTGCGGCGCTCGCCCAAATTTCCGTCGAACGTCCCCGTGCGCTTGCTGCTGCGCGCGCACCGCCGCACGGGCGACGCCGAGACGCTGCACATGGCGACCCTCACGCTCGCGAAGATGGCGGGCGGCGGGATGTACGACCAGCTCGGCGGCGGTTTTCACCGCTACTCGACCGACGCGCGCTGGCTCGTGCCGCACTTCGAGAAGATGCTCTACGACAACGCGCTCCTCGCCGTGGCCTACGCCGAGGCGGCGCAGGTGACGGGCCGCGCCGACTTCGCGCGCGTCGCGCGCGAGACGCTCGACTACGTCCTGCGCGAGATGACCGCGCCCGACGGCGCGTTCTTCTCGGCGACCGACGCCGACTCGGAGGGCGAGGAGGGCAAGTTCTTCGTCTGGTCGCAGAAGGAGATCGAGGCCGTCCTCGGGCCGGGGCCCGGCACCGCTCGGTTCCTGCGCTACTACGGCGTCACGGCCGCCGGCAACTTCGAGGGCGCCAACATCCTCAACGTCGCGCAGCCCGACGAGGCCGAGCACGCGGCGCTCGCGCCCGCGCGCGCGAAGCTTTACGAGGTGCGCGCGCGCCGCGTGCCGCCGCTGCGCGACGACAAGATCCTCGCGGCCTGGAACGGGCTCATGATCTCGGGCTTCGCCGTCGCGGGGCGGCTCCTCGACGAGCCGCGCTACGTCGCGGCGGCGTCGCGCGCCGCCACCTTCGTCCTCGAGCGGATGCGGACGTCGACGCCGTCGACGAGCGCCGCCGGGGCGGCCCGGCTCGCGCGCAGCTTCAAGGACGGGCGGCCCGGCCCCGCGGGCTTCCTCGACGACTACGCCTTCGTCGTAGCGGGCCTCCTCGATCTGTACGAGGCGGGGTTCGAGCGGCGCTTCCTCGAGGCGGCGCTCGCGCTCGCCGACGAGACCGAGCGCCTCTTCGCCGACGCGGAGCGCGGCGGCTGGTTCATGACCTCGGGCGACCACGAGGCGCTGCTCGCGCGCGAGAAGCCCGCCTACGACGGCGCCGAGCCCTCGGGCACGTCGGTCGCCCTCTCCAACGTCCTTCGCCTGGCGGCCTTCACGACCGACGATCGGTGGCGGCAGCTCGCCGAGCGGGCCTTCGGGTCCGTGGGCGTCGTGCTCACGAGCCGCCCCATGGCGATGACCGAAGCGCTGCTCGCCCTCGACTGGGCCACCGACCGCCCGCGCGAGGTCGCGATCGTCCTGCCGCGCGGCGGGGGACCCGACGGCGCGGCGCCGCTCCTCGCCGTTCTCCGTGGGCGCTTCCTGCCGAACGTCGTGCGCGCCGTCGTCGGCGAGGACGACGTCGGCGCGCTCGCCAAGGTCGCGCCGTTCGTCGAGGGCAAGGCCGCGACGGAGGGGAAGGCCACGGCCTACGTGTGCGAGCACGGGGCCTGCCGGCTGCCCACGCACGATCCGGCGGCCCTCGCCGCCGAGCTCGCGGACGTCGAGCCCTACTGACTCAGAGCGTATAAGGCGACGGCCGGCGCACGGGAAACAGCGCCACCGCGATGGCCGCCGGCGGCACGCCGAAGCGCGCGCCCAGCGCGCGCAAGACGACGACACCCACGCGCCCGCCCGGCGGCGCGAGCGCGCTCGCGACGAACGCCTCGTCGACGGCCAGGCCGGCCGCGCGCGTCGCGAGCGCCGCGAGCGCGCGCGAATCGGCGCCGGCGGCGCGGCCGCGTTCGGGAGCGCGGAGGGCCAGCGCCGCGCGCATGAGCGCGTGGTAGCCGTCGATCCAGTCCATCCAGGGCTCGGCGGGGGCGCCCAGGGCCGTGGCCTCGGTCGCGCGGGCGCGCCGCTCGAGCTCCACGAGGCCGAGCGTGTCGAGCTCGCGCAGGCAGCCGGGGAACTCGGCCGCCAGCGCGCGCAGGGCGCCTCCTCCCGCCGGGTCGCCCCCCGCGTCGCGGCGGCGGCGCAGCTCGACCAGCGCGGCGTACTTGCGCGCGAGCGCCGCCGGACCGACGGGCGCCGCCGCGTTGGGGGTCACGCGGCCTCGCGCAGCGCGCTCGCGACGGCCTCGGCGAGGGCGCGGCGGCGCTCGCCGAGCCGGCGGGCCGTGTCGAAGTGGAAGGCGCGCAGCCACAGATGACGGAGCGCCTCGGAGGTTTCGCGCGCGAGCTCCTCGAACCGCAGCGCGACGTAGCCGGTCGCGATGGCGCCCACGAACACGGGGGCGATCCAGACCGGCCCGAGGAGCGCGCCCGCGACGCCGGCCTCGATCGCCCACGCGAGGAACATGAACGTCGCGCCCGTGATGAGCTTGACGGTGCCAAGGAGATCCTCGTCGCGCGTGATGCGCGTCGCGACCTCCCCCGCGAGGCGGTACGGCAGCCAGCCGAGCGCGGCGCCCGCGAGCGCGAGGGGCAGGGCGAGCGCCACGCGCGCGCAGGCCGCCAGCACGCGCCCGGGCGCGATGAGCTCGATCTCGAGGCCCCACGGGTTGCGCACGCCGAGGTGGCGCAGCGTGCGCGCGTAGGCGCGCGCCTCGGCGGCCACGGCCTCGACGCGCGCGGGGTCGCGCGCGCGCAGGCGCTCGTACGCCGTGAGCAGCTCGCGCGCTTGCCGGTGCTCGGCGGCGAGCTCCGCGTCGTCACCCGGCTCGTCGCCGCGCGGGCGCTTGTCGGCGGTCCAGCGCGCGACGCGCGCGATGCCCGCGAGGAGCTCGCGCGTCTCGGCCTGCAACACGACGGCGTCGAGGCGCGCCCTGATCTCGTCGGTGAGCGCGTCGACGGCCGCGTGCTCGTCGGCGCGGTAGCGCGGCAGCAAGGGCGCCGTCTCGAGCGGCTCGCCCACGTCGAGCAGCACGCGCGAGCGAAAGACCGCCTTGCGTTCGTAGAACAGGCCCACGGGCACGATGACGGCGCCGAGGCGGCCGCCGCCGTCCGCCACCTCGCGCTCGGCCGAGAGCGCGATGCGCGCCGCGCCGGTCTTGAGCGGCCGCAGCTGCGGATCGGAGTGCGACGTGCCCTCGGGGAAGAGCGCGAGCGCCTCGCCGCGCGCGAGCGCCGCGCGGCAACGCGCGAACGACTCGTCGTTGCGCGAGGCATCCTGGGCGCGCGCGCCGGCCTCCTGGGCGCGATAAACGGGGATCGACCCGAACGCGCTCATGGCGACCCGACCGAGCGGGTTGCCGAACAGCGTGCTCTTGGCGAGGAAGCGCGTGGCGTGCCCCGTCGCGACGCGCAGCACGATCGGATCGAGCAACCCGTTCGGGTGGTTGAGGACGAACACGACCGGCCGATCGCGCGGGATGCGCTCGGCGCCCTCGACGAGGCGCACCGGGTAGTAGAGTCGAACGAGCGCCTCGGCGAGCCATCGGATGAGAGCTTCGAGCGCGCGGCGCATCGCTAGGCTCCCCAGACCTCGAATCCGGCGATCCAGAAGTCACGGTCGAAGGTCATGGCGACCCTGCACTTCGCGGCCTCCATGACGGCGAAGCTGGAGGCGTCCGTGTAGCTGATCTTCTGGTCGGACAACCGAGCGAGCCAGCCTCGCGCCGCATCGTGAATCATGCCCGAGGTGAAGTGGACATCGACGAGAGAGCTGTCGTCAACCCGGGCCAAGGCCGTCGCCGCGGCGCGCTGTCCCGCGCGGAATAGAAGCAGCCGGTGAACCTCGGCGAGCACCAAGTTCGTCGTCAGCAGCGGTATTGAGTCGCGCAGCGATTGCCGGAACAGGGAATCGGCAACCGCGTGCTTACCATCGGTCGCGCTGAAGAGGGCGAGCCACGCCCCGCTATCGACGAAGACGCGGCCGGGTCGGCTTTTTGGCCCGGACGCGCGATGGGGCCGGCGTGACGACAAAAGTATCCTCCAGATAGCGATCGAAGCTCGTGCTCAGGTCGGACGGAAGGCCTTGGACCATTCCGCTGGCGCGAAGGAGGGAATCCGTCTTGCGCTCTCCCGTCATCGCGCGCACGGCGGCTCGGATGGCTTGCGACTTCGTCCACCCGCGCGCGCGCGACCACACTTCCAGGCGCTTCAGCTCTTCTTCTTCCATAAAGACCTGCAAAGGACGCGTCATGAAGCATGATATTAGGCGATCATGATGGCACGTTCAACAAGGCCAGGAGGGAGGCTCCATGAAGGTCATCGTCGCCGGCGCCTCGGGCCGGCCAAGCGCGGCGCGCCGACGCATCTCGAGAACCGCGACATCAACGCGCTGGCGCTCGCGGCCTCGGCGCCGCCGCGCGCGCTCACGCGTTGACCAACCGCCACGCAGGACAAATCGTCGGCGCCACCGCCCGGTGGTGGTAGCGTTTGGGCATGAGGCTGCTCATCGGGAACAAGAACTACTCGTCGTGGTCGCTGCGTCCCTGGCTGCTCCTCGAGCAACTCGGCATCCCCTTCGAGGAGGAGCAGCTCAGCTTCAACGACCCGGCCTTTTCGACGCGCGTGCGCGCGCTCAACCCTGCCGGCAAGGTCCCGGTCCTCGTCGACGGCGACCTCGCCGTCTGGGACAGCCTAGCCATCGTGGAATACGTGGCCGAGAAGTTCCCCGAGCGCGGCGTGTGGCCCGCGGCGCGCGAGGCGCGGGCCCGCGCGCGCTCGGTCTGTGCCGAGATGCACGCGGGCTTTCCGGACCTGCGCTCGCGGCTCGGGATGAACTGCGAGCTCCACCTGCCGCTCGCCGTGCTCGACACGGCGACGCGCCGCGACATCGCCCGCATTTGCGACATCTGGGCCGACTGCGCCAGGTTCGCCGAGGGCGTCGAAGGTCCGTTCCTCTTCGGGCGTTTCTCGGCCGTGGACGCCTACTTCGCGCCCGTCGTGCGGCGCTTCGTGACCTACGAGGTCGCGCTGCCCCAGGCGGCGCGGCGCTACGTCGCCACGATCGACGCGCTGCCCGCCATGAAGGCTTGGGTCACGTCGGCCCGCGCCGAGAACGACTTCTACCCGCCGGACGAGCCCTACCGTGACCACCCGGCCGAGGACCACCCGGCCGAGGGGCTGGCGGCGCCTGATGAGCCCGAGGAGCTCTAGCGAGCTCTTTAGCGAACCCTTAGCCTTCGTCGTGCTCGAAGGTTAGATCCCGCCGGCGCACCGTGCGTCTGCCTGGGCATGCGCACATCGAATCGCTCGCTCGTCCTCGGGATTCTCGTCTCTTTCGCGGGTGGGGCCTCGGCGGCGCCTTCCTCCGGGCCGGCGGCCGTGAGCCCGACGCGCGTGCTCGCGCAGGTCGCGGCGAGCGCGAGCCACGCCCAGACCTACCTCGCGAACGGACCCAACGACGCCGCCGAGACCGACGCCGCGGCCGATCGCTCATTGGCGCCCTATCTCTACGTCGCGGGGCGCGATCCGGCCACCGAGTGCCTGCCGCTGCGCGAGACCTCGGCGCACGTCGACATCGCGGGCGTCATCGCGCACGTCGTCGTGAGCCAGGTCTTCGAGAACGGCGGCGCCAAGCCCATCGAGGCCATCTACGTCTTCCCAGCGTCGACGCGCGCCGCGGTGCACGGCATGCGCATGAAGATCGGGCAGCGCGTCGTCGAGGCGCGCATCGAGCGCCGGCAGGCGGCGCGCGAGAGCTACGAGGCGGCGCGCGCCCGGGGCCAACGGGCGTCTCTCCTCGAGCAGGAGCGGCCCAACGTCTTCACGATGAACGTCGCCAACATCATGCCGGGCGAGCGCATCGAGGTGCAGCTCGACTACTCCGAGCTGCTCGTCCCCGAGGACGCCGTCTACGAATTCGTCTTTCCGACCGTCGTGGGCCCCCGCTACACGGGCGGCGCCGATCCCGAGAAGGATCGGCAGACGGACAAATGGATGGCCAACCCGCACCTGCCGGCCGGCGCGCCCACGCCCATGCGCTTCGACCTCGGCGTACACCTGGAGACGGGCGTGGGCCTCAAGGAGATCACGTCGCCGTCCCACGCGATCGACGTGACGTACGCGTCGCCGAACGATCGCACGTCGGCCGACGTGCGGCTGCGCGACGCCGCGGGCGGCGACCGCGACTTCGTCCTCCGCTATCGCCTCGCGGGCGACAAGATCGAGTCGGGCCTGCTGCTGTCGCCGCGCGGCGCCGACGGCGACGGCTACTTCGCGCTCATGATGGAGCCGCCGCGGCGGCCGAAGCCCGAGCAGATCCCGGCGCGCGAGTACATCTTCCTGCTCGACGTCTCGGGCTCGATGTTCGGGTTCCCGCTCGACACGGCGAAGGCGCTCATGCAGCGGCTCCTCGGCCAGCTGCGCCCGACCGATCGCTTCGACGTCGCGCTCTTCTCGGGCGCGAACTACGTCATGAGCCCGGGCGGCTCCCTGCCCGCGACGCCGGCCAACGTGGGCGCGGCGGTCGCGCTCGTCGAGCGCCAGCGCGGCGGGGGCGGCACCGAGCTCATGGGCGGCCTGCGCGCCGCGTACGCCATCCCGCGCGCGAGCCGCGCCGTCTCGCGCACCGTGGTCGTCGTCACCGACGGTTACGTGGGCGTCGAGGCCGAGGCGTTCCGGTTCGTGCGCGAGCGCCTCGACGAGGCCAACCTCTTCGCCTTCGGCATCGGCACGAGCGTCAACCGCGCGCTCATCGAAGGCCTGGCGCGCGCCGGCCGCGGCGAGCCCTTCGTCGTGCTGAAGCCCGCCAAGGCCGCCGCCGAGGCCGAGCGCCTGCGCGCCGTCATCGCAGGGCCCGTGCTCACGCACGTCGGCGTCGCCTTCGAGGGTCTCCACACGACCGAGGTCTCGCCCCCGAAGCTGCCCGATCTCCTGGCGCGCCGCCCGGTCGTGCTGTTCGGGAAGTACCAGGGAGAGCCGGGCGGCCAGGTGCGCGTCACGGGCTTCGCTGGTGGCGGCGCGCCGTTCTCGGAGGTGCTGCCGGTGCGCGCGTCGGACGCCCGTGCGCGCAACGAGGCGCTGCGCTGGCTGTGGGCGCGCAGCTGGGTGGCGACGCTCGAGGACGAGCGCGTCCTCGGCGGCGGGCAGATCGTCGAGGACGCCATCACGGATCTCGGCCTGCGGCACAGCTTGCTCACGCCCTTCACGTCCTTCGTCGCCGTCGATCAGGAGGTGGTCAACCGCACGGGCCAGACCACGCCCGTGCGCCAACCGCTGCCCATGCCCGCGGGCGTCTCGACCCTCGCCGTCGCGCCGCCGTCGGCCGAGGAGAAGATGATGTACCGCGAGGCCCCGCTCGGGGCGTTTGGCTCGCTCGGCGGCGCGGGCGCGGGCAGGGGCGCGCTCGGCATCCAGCGCACGATGGCGGCCGCCTCCGCCCCGGCCGAGCCGGAACCACGGCTGTCGGCGCCGCCCGTAAAAAAGCCCGCCGCCGACGCCCGCGCCAAGGCGCGCGACGAGGCCGACAGCGCCGCCGACGCCTCGAAAGGCGACGGGCGGCGCCGCGACGAACTGCCGAGCCTTCGGGCCTTCGTCGTCGCGAACAGCCACGCAGACTTGTCGTCGCCCGAGCTCTTGCGCGCGGCGGTCGAGGCGAAGCTCGCGACGATTGCGTGGGCCGAGGCGCCGCGCCGGGCGGGGCGGCTCGTGCTGCGCCTGCGCGTCGACGGCGCGG
Source organism: Polyangia bacterium (assembly GCA_035939455.1). Taxonomy (GTDB): domain Bacteria; phylum Myxococcota_A; class Polyangia; order Fen-1088; family Fen-1088; genus DASZFV01. The sequence goes on along the minus strand of DASZFV010000041.1, from coordinate 2,301 downwards.
GCAAGGTCGTCGCCGTCGAGGTCATATCGGGCGACGCGGCGCTCGCGACGTTCGTGCGCGGCAAGCTGCTCGGCCTCACGAGCGGGGCGCGCGGTGCAACGCCTAAAGCGATGCTCGTCCTGGCCGTTCGTCTCGGTCAGTGAGGAGTTAGCGAGGCTCCAAAGACGAGTCGACGAGCATGGCGGAGACCCGCCTTCCGCTCACGTCGTTCCCGGAGATCGCGAACAGAAACTCGTACTTCACGCCGTCGCCTTTGAGCGAGCCGTTGATCCAAGCCTTGTTGGTCGCTCCTTGGGCGAGCGCGCGGAGCCTCTTGCTCGCGGCGTTCAACCCAGGGCTCAAGCGGAGGCGGCCGGGATCCCTCCGGGCCGCTCGGAGCTCTTGGATGAGTCGGCTCTCCCGCTCGTGCGTGCAGTCCACCCATGCCCCGATTGCATCCGCGTTTGCCACGCTCCGCGAGCATCGCTTCTTGGACCACGACTCCCGGTAAGAGAACGGGAACGCAGTGAAGGCCGCGACGGCGATCGCCCGCCCGTCAGTGAGCGCCCCCAGCCAGGTCAACGTCATGTCGACCGTCGTTCCCTTGCCCTCGTGCTCTGGATCTGCGCCGTAGGCGAGTAGAAGGCCAAACAAGAGGGCGGCTCTGATCATGCCAGCTCGCTCGGAGATCGTCGTCTATGCCGTGAGGTCGGAGACGGTCACTTGACCAGCGCGACCGGGATGGCGTTCGCGATCTTTTGCAGTTGGGCGGCCAACAGGGTCTTGTCGGCCGTGTTCAGCGCGAATCCGCGCCCGCGCGGGAGCGTGTTGGCGTAGGCGATCCAGTTCGCCTGGTTGCCAAACTCGAGGATATAGACGTCGATCCCGGCTGCTTTCGCGAGATCGGCCTCCTGAGTTCCGTAGTCGTACACGGCCTGGGAGCAGGTGCAAGCGCCCGTCCCGTGGTCGGTGCAGCCCCCCGGCGCGGTGACGTCGGCGCAGCAAGGACCGGCCTGCGGGCATATCGCGCCACCGCCAGCGGCTTCGCAGCAGAGAGGCCCGCCATCGGTGAAGACGACGATTGAGCGCACCTCGTAGGTCTTCGCGGTCGCCGTCAGGGTCGCGATTCCGCTCGCGATGCCAGCGCCGATGTTGGTGCCGCCGTAGACGGTGGTCGTCGACGTCGGGGGCGAATAGTGCGAATCGGCCGCCCAACAGGTCGGCATGGGAATACCCGCTTTGAGGTTGGCTTGGTTGGGCCATTGGGTGTTGACGCCGCACGTGTAATTGCCCGTCGGCAGTGCGCCGGCCTTGGTGCACACGCCCAGGCCACGCGTGTGAGCCGTGGTCAGTGCGCTGAGCCCATCGCCCTGCCAATCCGGGTAGATTCCAACCCCTGCGTTGTTGTAATTGCTCGGTAGGTTCTGCAGCGGCGTGAAGTTCGACGCCGAACCCACGAAGACATCCATCCCGATCTTGTCTTTGGGGCTGCCGGCGTTGTACATCGCCGTGAGGAAACTGAGGTCGGCCGCGATCGCGTCGTCGATCGCGCAGGAGTTCGTCAGGAAACTCCCCGTGATGTCCATCTCGAACATCATGCTGCGGGCTCGAAACGCGGCGGTGCTGACCTGTTGAACGTTGGCCGAGAGCGTGCCCAGCGTGCGGCCGAACGTCGTGTTCACCGTCCCGGCCGCGGCGGAAGGGTCGCTCTTGCGGCCAGTGATCTGGACGGCGTTGGAGGGCGGCGGGCCGGCCGTGAAGGTGCTCGCGTCGTAGTCCCAGATCCCGAACTTGACATCCGAGGTGGTCAGCGTCACCGCGTTACCCAGCACGGTGTTCTGTCCCGCGACGCCGATTGCGGCATTGGTGGCGTCGGTCGTCTGGGTCTTGTCCGTCGTCGCGCGCAGTACGTTCATTGCAGCATGTGCCGCCGCGTCGGTCGCGTTCTTCATCTCGAAACGCGCGAGGCGGACGTAAGAGAGATCGAAGCCCATGGCCGCGAAGCCCATGATGACGGTCAAGATGAGCATCATGAAGACGGCGATCGCGCCACGCTCGTTCTCGCGTCTGCCTTGCGTCATTGTTGAATCTCCAGCAGGGTCGACATTTGAAAGGACAACTTCGCGGGCAACTTGACGAAGCCGACGAGGGGCGTGAAGTTCATGGTGCCCGTCATGGTCATGAACTGGTTCGGCGAGGAACCCGAATAGTTCGGGCATAGGTTCCAGCTGACATTGGTCGGATTGATTGGTGACCCCGCCAACGACAGATCGGCCTTCGCTGCAGTGATAGCGGTTCCGCACGGATCCAAAGACATCTGAA
>DASZFV010000040.1:0-2642 GCA_035939455.1 Polyangia bacterium | reverse complement strand
CGGAGCGCTGGCGTTCGCGCGGGCGCCCGACCGCGCGGCGCGCGAGAGCGTCCTGTGGATGACGGGGCTGCTCGTGCTGTCGACGATCGACGTTGGGCTCGGGCTCCGCACGCTCGCGCGCCTGCGCCGCCGGACGGCGCGGCTCTGGATCGCGGCGACGGCGGCCTGGGGGCTCCTCTCGACGGTGGTCGTCGGCTTCCTGCTCCGCGGTTGACCGCGCGCCCGTGTAGGCGATCATGCGCCCAAGGACGACCGAGCGATGAGCCACCCCCATTCGACGGTCGCGAGCGCGCCGCCCGTGATCCTGGTCACCGGCTCGTCTTCGGGCGTCGGGCGCGCGCTCGCGCGCCGCTTCGCCGAGCGCGGCTGGCGCGTCTTCGCGACGATGCGCACACCCGACGGCGAAAAGGGCGGGGCGCTGCGCGACGAGGCGGCGGCGCGCGGCTGGCGCCTCACGACGCCCGCGCTCGACGTCACGCGCGACGACTCCGTGCGAACCGCCGTCGAGGCCGCGCTCGGCGAGACGGGGGGCCGCATCGACGTGCTCGTCAACAATGCCGGCTACTACGCCTTCGGCTCTCTCGAGGAGACGACGCCGGACGAGCTGCGCGCTCAGCTCGAGACCAACGTCGTCGGCGTGCAGCGCGTGACGCGCGCCGTGCTGCCGGCCATGCGCGCGCGGCGCGACGGCACCGTGGTGACGCTGGGCTCCATCTCGGGACGCGTCGCCGTCCCGATGTCCGGTCCCTACAATGCCTCCAAATGGGCCATCGAGGGCATGATCGAGACCTTGCGCCTCGAGCTCGTGCCGTTCGGCGTGCGCGTCGTGCTCATCGAGCCCGGCCCCTACGAGAGCGAGCTGCACGCCAATGAGCGCCTCGCGGCCGGCGCGCGTCGAGCGGACAGCCCCTACGCCGCGATCCTCGCGGCCTACGAGCGCCAGGCGACGGGCCTGCGGCGTGCTCCGCTCGCGGGCCTCGTCGACGTCGTCGAGCGCGCGGCCACGGCGCGACGGCCGAGGCTGCGCTGGCCCGTCGGGCCGACGTCCCTCACCGCCGGCCGCCTGCGCGCGTTCTGCCCCGACTTCCTCTACGAGTGGATCCTGCGGCTCGGGTTCCCGCTGCGCCGCTCGATGGCGCGGCCGGGGGCGCCGCCGCCCGGCCGCGCGCCCGATTGAGGGCGGCCCGCATCACCGATTTGTCGCGCTATAATCGTTGGACCGTGCCGTCCGACAAGCTCACGCGCCAGCAGGTCGACTTTGTCCTGCGGCGCGCCGCCGAGATCGACACGCGCGAGTCGACCGCCAGCGACCAGGGCCCCGAAGACGGCCTCACCGCGCTCGAGGTCATCCGCCTCGGCGAAGAGGTCGGCCTGCGCGGCGGAGCCGTTTCGCAGGCGCTCACGGAGCTGCGCCGGGGCGTCTCGATCGAGCCCGAAGAGGACGGCGTCGTCGCCCACGCCCTCGGCGGCAGCCGCATCGTCGTGAGCCGCGTCGTGCCCGCGCACGTCGACACCGTGAGGCGCGCGGTCGACCGCTTCCTGCGCGACCAGCTCATGACGGTTCGTCGCCACCACGGCGCGCGCGTGGAGTGGGAGCGCGCACAGGGCATCTGGCCCGGCCTCGTCCGCTCGCTCGACTTCTCCAAGCGCTACGCCTTCAGCCTCGTCTCGCGCGTCGAGACCGTCGTCTCCGAGGAGCCCGGCGCGGACGACCCCGAAGGCCCCGACACGTCCGTCACCTTCAACATCGACCTCGGCGACATGCGCCGCGAGCGCTTCACGCAGATGGGCCTGCGCTCGGCCATGGCCTTCGCGCTCGTCGGCCTGGGCGGCGCCGCGATGTTCCCCGGTTTCGGCGTGCCCGATCTCGTGGCTCTCGCGAGCGGCGGCGTCGCCGCGGGCGGGATCTTCGCGCTCGATCGCAAGCGCTACCTCGAGAGCCGCAGCCGCGTCGCCCTTGCGCCCGAGCGCTTCCTAGATCTCCTCACGCAGCGCGAGGTTCGCCGCACCCTCCGCCCGTCCGAAGACTAGGACGGGACTGGCAGCGCGCGCGAGCCGCTCAAAACGAGGGAGTCGCCAGGCCGTCTTCGTCGGGCACGGCGGCGCCCTTGTGCTTGCCACCGCCTTTGTGGGCACCGCCGCCCGACGAGACGCGCTTCTTCTCGGGCTCCGGCTTGGCGACGGGCACGGACGGCTCCTCGAGCCTCTCGAGGGCGACGTGAACGGTGTTGTCCTCGGAGAGGTCGGCCGTCACGTCGAACGGCTTGTAGCCGTCCTTGCGCACGAGGTAGTCCGACGCGGGTCCGTGCTGCGGCAGCTTCACGTCGAGGGGCGCGGCGCCCAAATCCTCGCCGTCGCTCTTTCGGATGATGTGCGCACCCGCCGGGGTCGCTTCGAAGCGAACCGTGACGGTGGTCTTCGCCGGAGGAGCGGGCGGGGCCACGGGCGGCGTGGCCGGCGCGGGCAGGGCGGCGACCGGGGCCTTGGACGCCTCCGCGCCCGACTTCGGCAGCGCGAAGAAGGCGACGGCGGCCGCCGCGGCCAACGCGACGCCCACGCCGATGATGAGGCCCGTCTTCTTCTTCGGCGGCCCGAACTCTTCGTCGATCTCCGAGGTCGCCGACGACAGCGTCGTCGACTGG
>DASZFV010000039.1:0-4153 GCA_035939455.1 Polyangia bacterium | reverse complement strand
CAGCTCTCTCTCTTCGTCGCCGAGCACGTCTTCCCGCAAATGCAGGACGTCACCCGACGCATCTCGGACTTCTCGTCCAAGGTCAGCATCGGCGCCCTCGGCGGCGGCGGGCTCATCTTCACGCTCGTGACCTGCTATTCGCTCTACAGTTACGTCGAGAAGATCTTCAACGACATCTGGCGCGTCGGCCAGCGCCGCACCGTGATCGGCAAGTTCCTCACCTTCTACGCGATGGTGACGTTGCTGCCCACGCTGGCTGGGTTCTCGCTCTACTGGTCGGGCCGGCTCGTCGAGTCGAGCTCGGCCTCGCGCTTCCTCGCGCCGCTCTTCATCGAGTTCGAGGGCCTCATGTTCATGAACAAGCTGCTGCCGCGCACCAACGTGAGCTGGGCCTCGTCGATCACGGGCGCGCTCGTGACGGCCCTCCTGCTCGAGGCGCTCAAGTTCGGCTTCGTGCGCTTCGCGGCGCGAATCATGCTCCAGAGCTACAGCGGCGTCTACGGCCCGCTCGGGCTCGTGCCCCTCGTCCTCGTATGGATCTACGCGTCGTGGGTGCTCGTGCTCCTGGGCGCCGAGATCGCGCACTCGCTGCAGAACCTGCGGCTCCTCGAGGCCGAGGACCGACGGCGCGCGGGCGACGCGCCCATCAACGGCCTGCTCGCGGCGCAGCTCCTCGCGGCCATCGCGGCGGCGCACGAGACCGCCGGCATCGGCTATCCCAAGGAGCGGCTCGCCACCGAGTTCGGCCTCACGCCCGACACGGTCGAGCAGATCCTGGCGCGCCTCAAGACACGCGGCCTCGTCGCCGAGGTCCACGGCGACCTGCGCGGCTACATCCCGGGGCGCGCCGCGGGCGCTATCATGCTCGAGGACGTGCTGGCGGCCTTCCGCGCCACCGACATCGAGATCGCGCACGGCACGACGTCGCCTGCGCTGCAGGCGCTCGTGAGCGAGATCGAGGAGACGCGCCACCGCCGCATCGCGGGCGTGACGATCGCCGACCTCATGCCCGCGCGCCCCTCCACGGAGCCGCTGCCCGGCGCGGCGGCGGCGGCCGAGCCCGGGCAGAGCTGAAGGGAGCGCACGCCATGCCGAGCCCAGACGCCACCGTTCGCCGGCCCGCCGTCGCGGGCGCCTTCTATCCGGCCGACGCGGCAGACGTGGTCGCCGACGCGCGCCACCTCGTCGCGCCGGCGGACGGCGCCCCGCCGCGGCCCGCGATCGCCGCCGTCTGTCCGCACGCCGGGTGGATGTACTCGGGCGCGCTCGCCGGTCGGCTCGCCGCCGCCGTCGAGGTGCCCACGCGCGTTCTCGTCCTCGCGCCCAATCACACGGGCCGCGGCGCGCGCGGCGCCGTCTGGCCAGGCGGCTCGTGGCTGCTGCCGGGCGCGAACGTCCCCGTCGACGCCACGTTCTGCCGCGCCCTGTGCGTCGCGTCGTCGCTCCTCGAGCCCGACGTCGAGGCGCACCTCGATGAGCATGCCGTCGAGGTCCTCGTGCCGCTCCTCGCGGCGCGCCAACCGGCCTTGCACCTCGTGCCCGTCGTGTTGAGCGGCCTCTCTTTCGGCGAGTGCGAGGCGCTCGCCGCGGCGCTCGCGCGCACGATCCGAGACGCGACCGGCCCGACGCTCATCGTCGCGTCCTCGGACATGAACCACTACCGCTCCGAAGCCGAGACGCACGCGCTCGACGCGCTCGCGCTGGCGCCGCTCGAGTCCCTCGACGCCCAGGGGCTTTACGCGACGGTGCGCGCGCACGGCATCACGATGTGCGGCGTCGTGCCCGCGACCGTCGCCATCCTCGCGGCGCGGGCGCTCGGCGCCACGCGCGCGACGCGCGTCGGCTACGCTACGAGCGCCGATGCGGGTGGTGACCGCGACCGCGTCGTCGGCTACGCCGCCGTCACGATGAGCTGAGGGTCAGCGTCTCGCGGCCGTATTCGCGGAAGGCGTCGGTCGCCTCATCGTGCGCCCGGATGACGCAGGTGATGGCGCGCCCTTCGATCTCGTAGATGTTGTAGCGCGCGCGCCGCTCGGGCGCGCCCGCGTACGACGCCGACCCGGCGCCCACGACGGGGATGCGCGCGCCGCCCGGACCGTGGAGCGTCGCGCGCTCGTCGGCGTGGTCGTGACCGTGCAGGACGAGCTCGGCGCCCGCGCGCGCGAGGACCGCCGCGAGCGCCGCGCGATCCTTGAGGTTGCGGTGCTCGCCCTCCTTGATCATGACGGGCGGGTGGTGAATCAGGACGACGCGGGTCTTGCCCGCGAGTCCGCCGTCGGCCAACGTCGCCTCGAGCCGAGCGAGCTGCGCCCCTCCCACCTCGCCCCAAGCGCCGAAGTCACCCGTGGCGACCGAGCTCGAAACGGCGATCAGCGCGACGGCGCCCCGCAGGCGCACGAAGGGATACCCTTCGCCCGTCCCCAAGTCGTGGGTTTGGTAGGCCGCGAACAGGCGCTCGAAGACCCGCGACGCGACCACCTCCGGCACGTACGCGTCGTGGTTGCCCGGGATCACCGTGACGGCGTCGGCGCGGGCGCCAAGCGCCTCGAGCCAGCGCAGCGCCGCGCGCCACTCCGCCTCGATCGAGATGTTCGAGAGGTCGCCGGTGAGCGCGACGTGATCGACCGTCTGCGCGCGCAGATCCTCGCGCAGCGCCTCGAGCAGCTCCATCTTGTGCTTGCGCGTGCGGTTGACCACGAGGTTGACGGCGCCCAGCGCGCGCTTGCCCACGAAGTCCGCGAGGCCCAGGCCCGCGAAGCCCCGGAAGTGCGGATCCGTGACGTGGGCCAGCCGAAACACGTCGGCCTACGCGCCCGCGCTCGCCGGGAGCGGCGCGCGCGTCGACTGCGACGCCGCGTCCGGATCCTCGGCGAGGAACTGCACCTCGGCGAGGACGCCGAAGTGATCCGAGGCGAAGAGACGCTCGCCGCCCGCCATGACCATCGGCGTCTCGAAGATCAGCCGCGCCTCGTGGACCGTGCCCCGCCGATCGCGACGCGTGGGCGTCACGAACACGTAGTCGAGGCGCCGATCGGCGCGCAGCCAGGGCATGCGTTCGCGGTAGTGGTTGTCACGCGCCCAGGTGTAGCCGGCCTCGTTGGGGTGGATCATGTCCCACGCGTCCTGGTAATAAACCCGCCGCCCGCTCAGCGTCGTGAGGCCCGACAGCCAGCGAATCTCGTCGCTGTGCGGGACGGCGTTGAAGTCGCCCATGAGGACCTGCGGGTTGTCGTTCTTGTGCGCCGCGACCACCTCGTCGACCACCAGCACCTGGTCCTCGCGCTTGCGCCCCTCTTGCTCGCGGAACGCCAGGTGCGTCGTGTGCACCCACACCTCGCCGAAGTCGCTGTCGATGCGCGCCGAGAGCACGATGCGCCCTTCGTTCTCCAGACTGTGCGGCAGCGGACGGAAGTCGTGCCCACCGATGGGGAACCTCGACAGGATCGCGAGCCCCTCGTTCCCCCCGCCCCAGGCCGTCGACGGCGCGAAGACGTGGTTCCACCCGCGCCGCCGCGCGAGCGTCTCGGCCTGATTGACGATCCGCCCCGCAGCCTCGCGCACCTCCTGCAAGGCGACCACGTCGGGGAGCACGCCCGCCAGCGTGTCCGAGACCAGGTCGAGGCGCGACTCCCAGGGGCCATTCTCGCCCCACAGGTTCAGCGTGACGAACCGCAGGTGACGAGCCTTGACGACCTGGAACGCCCCCGTGCGCCTCATCTTGACCTCCCCCTGGTCGCCGTCGTCGTCATTCCCGTCGTCGCTCTGCGCGTCAGGGTCCTCGGTACGTGCAGCGACTGTCGCTCGTCTCCCAGATCGTCACGGCCGACAGCTGCGGCACGGTCTTGCGCACGACACGCCACACGTAGATCGCGATGTTCTCGCAGGTCGAGTTCTCGAGCCCGGCCACGTCGTTGAGGTTGCGGTGGTCGAAGCGCGCGTAGAGGTCGGCCCAGGCATCGTCGATGACGCCGAAGTCGATGAGCCAGCCCGTGGCCTCGTCCACAGGCCCCCTGACCTCCAGCTCGACCTTGTAGCTGTGCCCGTGAACCCGCGCGCACTTGTGCCCCTCGGGGACCCGCGGCAGCCGGTGCGCCGCCTCGAACTTGTACTCCTTGACGAGCTCGACGTTCACCACGTGCGCAACTCTATCATG
>DASZFV010000038.1:0-2751 GCA_035939455.1 Polyangia bacterium | reverse complement strand
GCGGCCTCTTCGATTTTTCGTCGACGACGGGCACGCGGGTGCTGGCGGTCCTGGCCGCCGAAGGCAGCACGCCCTTCGTGGGGGCCTGGCTGCGCGAGCGCGTCGCGCCCATCGCGCCTCCGGCGTTCACGTCGCGCCGCCCGGCCGAGAATACCTGGAACGCTTGCGCGGCCTGGGCCCTCGGTCACGCCTACGTCGCCTCGACGGATCCGACGTTCCTGCAGTCGTACACCGCGATCATGGACGAGCTCGAGCGGCGCGACGGCGATCGCGACGGCGCGCTCGGGCGCGACCGGAGCTTCCGCGAGGCGGAGACCGCGGCCACTTTCTACTACGCGCTGGCGGTCGACGCGCTGGTCGTCGATGGCCACTGACGACGAGGCGCGGGTCGACGCGCGGGCCGAGCTGCGCGCGCTCGTCGGACAGGTGCGCACCAACCTCGGGGCGCGCCAGCGCGCGGGCCTCATGGGGGTCCCCCTGCGGCCGACCGCGCGGAAGGCGAGCGCGGTTCCGGCGCCCGCCGACGCGAAGGCGGCGGCGACATCGGTTCCCCCGTCATCGCCCACGCTGCCCGACGAGCCTGGCGAGCGCGGGCTGGCCGTCGTGCGCGAGGACCTCGGCGACTGCAAGCGTTGCAAGCTCGCGCCCACGCGCACGAACCTGGTCTTCGGCGTGGGCAATCCGAACGCGCACCTCGTCTTCGTGGGCGAGGCGCCGGGCGCCGACGAGGACGCGCAGGGGGAGCCCTTCGTCGGCAAGGCCGGCCAGCTCCTCACGAAGATGATCGAGGCCATGGGGTACGCGCGCGAGGATGTCTACATCTGCAACATCCTCAAGTGCCGCCCGCCCGGCAACCGCAACCCCGAGCCCGACGAAATCGAGAAGTGCGAGCCCTTCCTCAAGGGCCAGCTCGCGGCGCTGCGGCCGCGCGTCATCGTCGCGCTCGGCAAGTTCGCGGCGCAGTGCCTGCTGCGCGACGACACGCCCATCTCGCGACTCCGCGGAAGCTTTCGCTCGTACGAGGGCATCCAGCTTATGCCGACCTTCCACCCGGCCTATTTGCTCCGCGATCCCACGAAGAAGAAGGAAGCGTGGGCTGACCTCAAGGCCGTCAACGCGGCCTTGAAGCGACTCGGCCTCGACCCCCCGCGTCCGCCGGCGGGCGAGTCGTGAGGGGCCTGCTCGCCGCGCTCCTTTTCTCATCCGCCTGCGCATCTCAGGCGGACCTCAACATCCTCTACAAGCGGGGCCTCATCGAGGAGCGCCACGATAACTGGGCAGCCGCCATGAAGGATCTCGACCAGTTCGCGGGCGCCGCGTGCGGTCCGTCTCGTCCCGACCGCCGCTGCCGCGAAGCTTATCTCGCGCTCGGGCGTCTGCGCGAGCGCCGGGGCGCGGTCGCGAGCGCCTGGGCCGCCTTCGATCGCGCGCTCTCACTGCCGCCGCACCATCATGACGCGGCCGTCGCGGAGGATCTGGCGCGCGTCCAGCAAGAGGTCGCCGACAAGCTGCAGCAGGCCGCCGGCCAGGGCCCGATCATCATCCGCTATCGCGACGAGGTCCCCGACGAGTTCAGCCTGCGCTCCGTGTCGATCTCGATCGACTTCGCCCCCGTCGTCACGCGCGACAAGAACGCAGGCGAGCTGCACAACGCCGACTTCGCGCAGATCTTCGCCGGCCCGCTGCCGGCCGGCCAGCACGTCCTCGTCCTCGAGTCGGTGCACGACTGCAAGCCCAGGCAAGAGGTTCCGTGCACGCGCTCGCAGCTGCGCCACGCGTGGTCCTTCGAGAGCGCGGCGCGCGCGCCCACGACGCTCGACCTGCGCGCCTACGCCGACCCCGGCGAGGACGGCAAGCCCGCCCAGCCGACGGCCGCGCTGACGGTGCGTTGAAGGCGCAGGATCGCCGAATCAAGTTGCGGGGCGGCCGAGACCCTACATGAACCTCACGGGAGCGCCCGTTCCGCGCGTGATCTCGTCGTTGCCCACGCCGGGCGCGCGCTCGACGCATACGAAGTGATCGTCGCCGACGTCGAAGACGCCGAGTTCGGTGATGACGCGGTGGACGCAGGCGAGGGCGGTCACAGGCAGCGTCACCCGCGCGACGAGCTTGGGCTTGCCGTCCTTGGCCACGTGGCTCTGCAGGACGACGACGCGCTTGGCGCCCGCCGCGAGGTCCATGGCGCCGCCCATGCCCGTGATGAGCTTGCCGGGCACGGTCCAGTTCGCGAGATCGCCCGTGCACGCGACTTCGAGGCCGCCGAGGATGGCGAGATCGACGTGACCGCCGCGGATCATGGCGAACGAGAGCGCGGAGTCGAAGGTGCTGGCGCCTGGGCGCGCCGTCACGGTCTGCTTGCCAGCGTTGATGAGCTGGGGATCGACCTCGTCGTCGTAGGGGAACGGGCCCATGCCGAGCAGGCCGTTCTCGGAGTGCAGCTGCACGTCGGAGTCCGCGGGAAGGAAGTTCGCGACCTCGGTGGGCAGACCGATGCCGAGGTTGACGATCTGGCCCGCGCGCACCTCGGCGGCCGCGCGCCTCACCATGTCGTCGCGCGACCAGCTCATCGCTCGCCCACTCCCGGGCGCTTCCGCGTCGTGCGGAACTCGATGACGTTCTTGTGCGCGCGCACCTCGACGATGCGCTTGACGAAGAGGCCAGGCAGGTGGACGTCGTCGGGGTCGATGGCGCCCGGCTCGACGAGGCGATCGACCTCGGCCACGGTGACGTCGGCCGCCATGGCCATGAGCG
>DASZFV010000037.1:0-4356 GCA_035939455.1 Polyangia bacterium | reverse complement strand
ACCGACTCCATCCAGGCGCCCGAGCGCGGCAGCGACATCGAGAACGCCGCCAGCAGCAGGAAGGGCAGGCCTACGCCCAGGCCGTAGACGGCGCACAGCACGAACCCGAAGACTGCGTCGTGCGTCGTCGAGATGTAGGCGAGCAGGCCGGCGAGCGGCGGCCCCGTGCACGGCGCCGCGATGAGGCCAGCGACGAGGCCCATGAGGAACGCGCCGCCGAAGCCCCGGCCGCCCACGCGTGACAGCCGCGCCTGCAGGCCCTGCGGGAGCGCGAGCTCGAACGCGCCGAACATCGACAGCGCCATGGCGACGAAGAACAGCGCGAGCGGCACGACCACCCACGGGTTGCCAAGGTAGGCGCCGAAGGCCTTGCCGAGGAGCCCGAACGTCGTGCCGAGCGCGCCGAAGAGGACAGCGATGCCGGCGACGTACGACGAGGCGAGCGCGGCGGCCCGCCGGCGGCCGACGCCCTTGGCGCCGAAGATCGCGAGCGTGATGGGAATCATCGGGTAGACGCACGGGGTCAGCGCGGTGAGCAGGCCGAATCCGAGGGCGAACGCCACGGTGGGCGAGGACGTCATCGCATTGATTATAGGCGGCGGCGCGGGTAGCGTCTGCCGGCTTTGCGCCCGTGGATGCCATGACGTCGCCGCGCCGCCCCGCGCCCCCGCCCGCGGCGCCGGCGGCGTCCGAGCTCGGCGCGTTGCGGGCGCGCATCGACGCCGTGGATGACCAGATCCTCGCGCTGCTCGATGCGCGCGCCGAGGTCGTGCGGCGCGTCGGCGAGATTAAGCGCGAGCGACGCGAGACCTTCCACGTTCCCCAGCGCGAGCGCGCCGTGCTCGAGCGCCTCACGAACGCCGCGACGGGGGCCTTTCCGCGCCAGGCGGTGCGGCCGGTGTTTCGCGAGATCATGTCGGCTTGCCTGTCGCTCGAGAGCCCGCTCGTCGTGTCTTATCCGGGGCCCGAGGCGACATTCAGCCACCTCGCGGGGCGGACGCGCTTCGGCCTGTCGGCGCGCTACGCGCCCGCGGCGAGCCTCGGCGAAGTCTTCAGGGCCGTGGGGCGCGGCGCCGACTATGGCGTCGTGCCCGTCGAGGAGGCCACCGAGGGGCTGGTCACGCACGCGCTCGACCACTTCATCGACTCGGACCTGCTCGACATCCTCATCGTCGGCGAGATCGTCATCGAGGCGGCGCACGCCTTGCTCACGCACGCGGGCACGACGGCGGGCGTCGAGCGCGTCTACGCGCACCCCGTAGCGGCCGCCCGCTGCGCCGCCGGGCTGACGGTCGCCGTGCCCGGCGCCGCCATCCTCGCCGCGCCGTCGGCCGCGGCGGCGGCCGTGCTCGCGCGCGACGACGCGGGCGGCGCGGCGGTCGCGCCCGCGCTCGCGGGCGAACTCTTCGATCTCGCCGTCGCCCAGGCTCGGCTCGACGACGCGCCCGCCGACGTGGCGCGGTTCCTCGTGCTCGGCCGCGTGGCCCCGCCTCCGACGGGCGCCGACGCCACGAGCCTGCTCGTCGGGCTCGACGACGCGCCCGGGCGCCTCGCCGACGTGCTCGAGCGCCTCGGCGCCGCCGGCGTCAACCTGCGGCGCATCGCCTCGAGGCCCACGGTGCGCCAGCGCGTGAAGGGCGGGCGCGCGGGCGGGCTGCGCGATCTGTTCTTCGTCGATCTCGACGGCCACCAGGACGAGCCGGCCTGCCGCGCCGTGCTCGAACGCCTCGCGGCGGAGCTGCCGCTCCTCAAGGTGCTGGGCTCCTACCCGCGCGACGTCTCGGCCGACGCGCGGGGCTCGTCGAACGAGGGACGCGCGTGAGCACGGCGCGGCGCTGGTCGGGCGCCCCGCTCGGCTCGCTCGCCGTCGTCGGCGTCGGGCAGATCGGCGGCTCCGTGGCGCTCGCGGCGCGCGCCGCCGGAGCCGTCACCGAGGTCGTCGGCTGGGGCCGCAGCGCCGAGACCCTCGAGCGGGCGCGCGCGCTCGGCATCGTCGATCGGATCGCGCCCTCGCGCGCCGACATCGCGCGCGGCGCGGCCGTCGTCGTGCTCGCCACGCCCGTGCGCAGCCTCGGCGAGATCGCGCGCGAGATCGCGCCGGCGCTCGCGACGGGCGCGCTCGTGTTCGACGTCGGCAGCGTCAAGTTGAACGCCATCCGCGAGGTCGAGCGGCATCTGCCCCGCGGCGCCTTCGTGGCGTGCCATCCCATCGCGGGAACGGAGCGCAACGGCCCCGACGCGGCGAGCCCGCTGCTGTTCGAGGGCAAGCCGTGCGTGATCTGTCCTTCGGCCGGCAACGGCGAGGAGGCCGTCGCGACGATCGAGACGCTGTGGACGGCCATGGGCGCCGAGCCCGTGCGCATGGACGCGGCCCTGCACGATCGCGTCATGGGCGCGGGCAGCCACCTGTCGCACGTGGCGGCGTACACGCTGGCCGGCGTGCTGGCTGGGCTCGACGCCGAGCTCGTGAGCGGTCTCTTGCGTTTGCCCACCTCCAGCCTGCGCGACACGACGCGCGTCGCCGCCTCGAGCCCGGCCATGTGGAGAGACATCCTGCTCGACAACAAGGAGCAACTGCTGCCGCTCGTCGAGAAGCTGGCCGCCAACCTGGACGGGCTGCGCGCCGCGATCGCCGCGGGTGACGGCGATCGCATCGAAGCCATCCTTGCGATGGGAAAGTCCGGACGTGATCGGCTCGTTCCCTCGTAGACCCCGGAGTGTCGCGCTCATCGCGCTCCTGTGGGTAGGTTGTGGCGAGCTCCCGCCCCCGGCGGCCGTTACGCCGGCGGCCTCGGCCCGCACGGCCGCGGACGACAGCGACGCCTGGAATCTCGTGCCGCGGACGGCGTCCTCGCTCGCGGAGCTCGACCTCGGCGCGCTGCGCGGCTCTCCCTGGTCGCGCGCGCTCGTCACGGGCGGCTTCGTCGAGGATCGCGAGGAGCGCCAGCGCGTCTTCGGCTACGACGTGTTCAACGACGCCGATCGCGTCGTCGTCGCGGGCTTCGAGGTGGCGGGCGCCGCGACCCAGGCGGTCGTCGTCGCGGGTCGGTTCGACGCCGCGCGGGTCGGTCGGGCCTTCCTCGCGGCGACGCCGGGCGCCGTCGAGACGCGCTGGCGCGAGTGCGCGCTCTGGGAGGGCGGGGGGCGCGCGGTCGCCGTCTTGCCTTCGGGCCGCACGCTCGTGCAGGGCACGCCCGAGACGGCGCGCGCGGCGGTCGACGCGGCCTGGGGCGTCGTGCCCGACGCGCGCGGCGGCCCGCTCGGCGCGCTCGCGAGGGACGTCGACGCCGAGGCGCGCCGCCCGGCCGTGACGGTCGCGCTGCTCGTGACCGACGACGTGCGCGCGCGCGCCGCCGGCATCGCGGACGTCCCGCCGGATCTGCGGCGCGTCGCCGCGCGCCTCGATCTCGGCGCTGATCTCGAGCTCTCTGCCGAGGCGGTCTTCGATGACGGGAGCCGCGCGGGCGCGGCCGCGCGGCTGTGGAGCGACGAGCTGCGCGAGCTCGCGCGGAACCGGATGTTGCGCCTCATGGGCCTCGGGTCGCTCGTCGACGGCGCCACGCTGCAGGCCGAGGGTGCCCGGGTTCACGGCCATCTGCGCATTCCCGAGGACAAGCGGGAGGCGCTCTCCGAGCGCGTGCTGCTGCTTCTCCAGGCGCTGGCGCGCCAGCGCGGGCCGGCCGCGCGGCAACCGTGATAAAAACGGCGGGCTGATGTCGAGCGCGCCGCCGTCCACGTCCGAGACCGTTTTGCGCGCGCGCCGGTCGGGTCCGCTCGCGGGCGTTTGCCGCGTGCCGGGCGACAAGTCGGTCTCGCACCGCGCGCTGCTGTTCGGCGCGCTGTGCGACGGCGCCGTCGAGATCCACGGCCTCGGCGAGGGCGGCGACAACCGGTCGACGGTGCGCGCCCTCGAGGCGCTGGGCGTCGGCGTGAGCCTCGCGGGGACCGAGGCCGAGGTGCGCGGCGTGGGCTTCGCGGGCCTGCGCGTGGCCGCGGGCCCGCTCGACTGCGGCAACTCGGGCACGACCATCCGCATGATGACGGGGCTGCTCGCGGGGCGGCCGTTCGAGACGACGCTCGAGGGCGACGCCTCGCTCACGCGGCGGCCCATGGGCAGGCTCGCCGAGCCGCTGCGTCGGATGGGCGCCGTCATCGACGGCCGCCTCGATGCGGCCCGCACGGGCGACGTCTTCCCGCCGCTGCGCGTGCGTGGCGGCGCGGACGGTCTTACGGGGCTGCGCTACGATCTGCCCGTCGCGAGCGCGCAGCTCAAGAGCGCGCTCGTCCTCGCCGGGCTGCAGGCGCGGGGGCGCACCGAGCTGCGCGAGCCGGCCGCCACGCGCGAGCACACCGAGC
>DASZFV010000036.1:0-8339 GCA_035939455.1 Polyangia bacterium | reverse complement strand
CGCTCACGCGAATCCTCAAGAAAAAGGGGATGAAGATCCTCACGGGCACGAAGACGACGGGCGTCAAGGTCAGCGGCAAGTCCGTGACGACGAGCTACGTCGGCGCGGACGGAAAAGAAGAGAGCGTGACTTCGGAGCGCGTGCTCATGGCGGTGGGCGTGCGCGCCAACGTCGAAGGCATCGGCCTCGAGGGCATGGGCGTCGCGCTCGACCGCGGCTTCATCCAGGTCGACGACCAGTACCGCACGACGAGCTCCGGCATCTGGTCGATCGGGGACTGCGCCGGACCGCCGGCCCTCGCGCACGTCGCCATGGCCGAGGCCGTGCGCACCGTCGAGACCATGGCGGGCCACCACCCCGAGCCAGTGAACTACGACGCCATCCCGGGCTGCACCTACTGCGATCCCGAGGTCGCCTCCATCGGCAAGACCGAGGCGCAGGCGCGCGAGGCGGGCCTCGACATTAACGTCGGCAAGTTCCCCTTCAACGTCAACGGCAAGGCGCTCGGCGCGGGACACCTCGACGGCTTCATCAAGATCATCACGAACAAGGCCCGCGGCGAGATCGTCGGCGTGCACGCCATCGGCTACGGCGTGACCGACCTCATCGCCGAAATGTCTGTCGCCATGACGTCCGAGGCCACGATCCACGACATCGTCGCCGCCGTGCACCCGCACCCGACGCTCTCCGAGGTCATGTTCGAGGCCGCCGCCAACGCGCTCGGCGAGGCCGTGCACATCTAGCCGCTTCGCTTCGCGGGAAGGGCTTCGCCCTCCCCGCGGGCCCCTCCCATGCTTTTCAAGGTGAGTCGGCGCGGCAAAGCCGCGCCTCCCGGCCACAAATCACCCCAGTACGCTAAGATTCACGACATGAACTCCGCGGTCGCTACTCTCCTCGAACAGCTCGGATCGTGCGACGACGTCGCGTTGGACCTCGGGGGGATTTGGACGACGACCGATGTCTGAACGCGTCGTCGAGACCCGGTCTCGCAAGCTGCGCGTGCTCGAGACGACCGGCGCCATCGCGGCGCCAGCCGAGGGCGAGCGCTTTGCGCCCAAGCCCGACTGGATCCGCATGAAGATGCCGTCGGGCGAGGTCTTCTTCGATCTCAAAAGGCGCGTGGGCGAGCTCGGGCTGCACACGGTGTGCGAGAGCGCCTCGTGCCCGAACATCGGCGAGTGCTGGAACCGGCAGGCGCTCACGATCATGATCCTGGGCGGGACCTGCACGCGCTCATGCCAGTTCTGCGACGTGCCCACGGGGCGGCCAGAGCCGCCCGACGCGAGCGAGCCCGAGCACGTCGCGACCATGCTCGCGGAACTGGGGCTGCGCCACACGGTCATCACGTGCGTCGATCGCGACGACCTCGCGGACGGCGGCGCCGCGCACTGGGCCGAGACGATTCGCGCCTGCAAGCGCCGCGCGCCCGCGATGGTGCTCGAGGTGCTCGTGAGCGACTTCAAGGGCGACACGGGCTCGGTCGACACGGTCCTCGCGGCGGGGCCCGACGTCTTCGCCCACAACCTCGAGACGGTGCCGCGCCTGTCGCGGCAGGTGCGCGTGCAGGCGAGCTACGCGCGGTCGTACGCCATCCTGCGCCACGCGAAGGCGCGCGGCGCCATCACGAAAACGGGCCTCATGCTGGGCCTCGGCGAGAAGCTCGACGAGGTGCGCGCGGTCCTTCGCGAGCTGCGCGAGATCGGCGTCGATATCCTCACGCTCGGCCAGTACCTGCGCCCGTCGCGCAAGCACCTCGCGGTCACCCGCTTCGTGCACCCCGACGAGTTCACGGCGCTCAAGGCTGAGGCCCTCGCCATGGGCTTCCCGCACGTCGAGTCCGGCCCCATGGTGCGCTCGAGCTACCACGCCGACGGCCAGCACGAGATAGTCCGCGCCTTGCGCTCGAAGCCTCGAGCTCCCGACGGAGACGAGCTTCGCTCGTCGGAGTCGGCATCGGGGGCGCGGGACCCCGACGGAGGCGAGCTTCGCTCGTCGGAGTCGGCATCGGGGGCGCGGGACCCTCTCAGGGTCCCGAAGTAGATGATACCGTACTTCGACGGGCACCTGTTCGACATCGCGGGGCTGCCGATCCACATGTTCGGCGTCCTCGTCGCGCTCGGGGTCATCGTCGGGGACCGCATCGTCGTCAGGCAGGGCGTGTTGCGCGGGATCGAAGAGAAGGACGTCAAGTTCCTCAACGCGCGCATCGTCATCGTGGGCTTCATCGTCGCCCACCTCGTGTCCGTGATCTTCTACTTCCCCGAGCGCATCAAGGAGAGCCCGCTCATCCTCCTCAATGTCTGGGCGGGCCTGTCCTCTTTCGGCGGCTTTCTGGGCGCGCTGCTCGCGTTTCTCTATTACACGCGGAAGGAGATGATCCCCGCTCTGCCCTACGCCGACGCCGTGGCGCTCGGCCTGGCCGTCGGCTGGATCTTCGGCCGCACGGGCTGCTTTACGGCCCACGACCACCCCGGCCTGCACACGACGTTCTTCCTGGCCGTGCGCTACCCCGACGGTCCGCGTCACGACCTCGGCCTCGACGAGCTGCTGTTCACGATCGTCATGACGGCGATCTTGTTCCAATACGCCAAGAACCCGCGCGTCCCGGGCCGCGTCATCGGCCTCTTCGCCGTGATGTACGCGCCCGTGCGGTTCGGCCTCGATTTCTTACGCGCGCACGACGTCGCCCGCCCCGACGAGCGCTACGCCGCCCTTACCCCCGCCCAGTGGGCGTGCCTCGCAACCTTGGGTCTGGGCGTCTGGCTGATGACGCGCAAGGGAGATGCCCGGCCCTTCGCGCCTCCCCCGCCGCCGCCGCCCGACGACGAGCCGACCGCCCCGGCGCCCGCCGACGCCGCGCCAGCGTAGCGGCCCTGCGGCGACCTCCCGACGCCGCTAGAGCTCCTGGTCGTCGGCGCGGCCGATGAGGTCTTCGTAGCGCCGGCGCTCGGCCGAGAGGTCGCACTCCCCGAGGAACGCCGAGTAGCTCATGAAGGCCGTCAGGTACGAGAGGTCCCGCGCCCACGCCGGCACGAACTTGGGCTCGACCACCGCGCCCTCGCGCAGCAAACGGCCGAAGAGGGGCACGTCCTGGACGTCGATCTTGCCGGCGAAGAACAGCGGGACGTGGTGCAGGTGCCCCTTGACGAGCGCGACGCGCAGGAAGTTCGTCACGCGCAAGAGGCCGTCCAGGTAGCAGACGTCTTTCGTGAACGGCGCGCCGCCCGTGACGAGGCCACCGCGACACACGCGGCGCGCGCAGTCGTAGGCCGCAGCCTGGTCGTGGCCGCGACCGAGGAAGAACCGGTAGAGCTCGCAGAAGTCCGCGCCGTCCTCGGCCATCTTGATGGCGAGCGTGCGGTCCGAGAGCCGGCGCAGGCGCTCGAGGCTCGTCGATTGCGTGAGGAACTCCGTGAGCACGGCCAGCCCCTCCTGGGTCGCCGTCGTGCGCGGCGACGGGTACCCCGTGAAGGCCAGCACCGGCTGCGCGCGACCGTTGAGGGCCGTCGCGACATGGACGTGGCCCTCGTGATACTCGAGCTGGAGGAGGTCGCGCTGCGAGAAGCGCGCCCCGCGCTGCAAGCGGACGCCGTCGACGCCGGCCGCCGCCTTCGACGCCAACCCGTCGACGACCTCGACGATGATGCCGGCGCCGGCGAAGAAGCGCGCGAAGCGCCGCGCCAGCATGGGCATGACCTCCTCGGCCGTGAGCGTCTCTTCGTCGGCGGCGCTCGGGATTCGCGCCGTCCCGACGACGCCGTCGACAACCTGCGCGAAGTGCCGCGCGAGATCCAGGTTCGTCGTGCGCCGGTCAGCCGTCAGGCTCGCGGGGCGGCCGTAGAGCTCGACCGAATGGTAGTAGAAGTCCTTCGTGCCGACGGCGAGCAGCATGCGCGACGCCGTCGAGAACGCGTCGCAAGTCTCGCGGAGAAACGCCTCGATGGCGCCGCCGCCCGCGAGGGCCGTCTTGAGCGCGCGGAAGCGCTCGCCCGCCGGCCCGAGCTCGGGCGCGAGGCGATACTCGGGGCGCGGCAGCTCGCGCGCGCCCGACGCGAAGAAGGCGCGCTCCGCCTCGTCCGTCCATGCCAGGGCGCGCAGCACGCGCAGCGGGCGCTGCGCCTCGAGGATCTCGGCCGAGACGCTGCGGAGGAGCTCGTAGGCCTTCGACGAGAGCGCCAACCGCGCGGCTCCTCGCCGCCTAGGTTCCCACGCCGACGCGCGTGCGCGGCGGAACCGAGTAGGTGATCCAGGCGTTGCCGCCGACGACGGCGCCCTGGCCGATCACGGTGCCGCCGCCGAGGATCGTGGCGTTGGCGTAGATGATGGCGTCGTCCTCGATCGTGGGATGGCGCTTCTTCGACGAGCCGGCCGGCGGCTTGTCGGTGCGTCCGCGGTCGCGGATCGACAGCGCGCCCAGCGTCACGCCCTGATAGATGCGCACGCGGTCGCCGATCGTCGAGGTCTCGCCGATGACGATGCCGGTGCCGTGATCGATGAAGAACGATGCGCCGATCGTGGCGCCCGGGTGAATGTCGATCCCCGTGCGCGAGTGCGCGTGCTCAGTCAGCATGCGCGGCAACACCTCGGCGCCGAGCCCGAGCAGGTGGTGGGCGACGCGATAGACCGCGATGGCGTAGAGGCCCGGATAGCACGCGACGATCTCGTCGATGCCCGTGGCGGCCGGGTCGGAGTCGTAGGCCGCGAGCACGTCCTTGCCGAGCGCGGCGCGGACTGCGGGCAGCGCCGCCAGCAGCTGCGCCGTGAGCGCCCGCGCGCGCCGCGCGCACATGGCGTGGGGGCGCGCCGTCTTCGCGCAGGTGCGGTGCAGGCCGAGGTAGATTGCGCGTTCGAGGTGGCCCTCGAGGGAGGCGATCGTGTTGGCCACGTGGTCGCGCAGGCTCCCGCCCGAGGTCGGTGAGCTGCCGAGGCGGTGCGACTCCGGGAACAGGACCTCGAGCAGCTCCTCGACGAGCAGGAGGATGTCGCGGCGCGAAGGCAGAGGGCCCTCGGAGGCGAGCCCCGCCGTCATGCCGCGCGCGGCCGACAGCACGCGCGCCGCGAGCGCGCCGTAGCGGGGCGAGATTTCGACGACGGCGGATCGGGAGCGGGCGGGAGCACGGCGGCGCGGCATCTTCCGGTCGACCTTACACCGAGCCCGGCCCCGCGGCACCTTCCGGGGGGCGCCGGCGGGCCGTCTCGGCGGCCAGCTTGCCCATGACCTCGGCGGCGCGCGCCTCGGGGACCGTCACACGCGTCGGCATGCCGCCGCCGAGCTGGAACATGCGCACGAAGTCGAACCCTGACTCGAAGTCGGCCGCGATCGTGAGCGAGCCGGAGTCGCGCACGACGGCGATGGGCGCGCGCTCCTGGCCGAGCAGCAGGAGCTCGGTCTTGTCGTAGGGACGCCCCTGCGCCTCGACGTAGGCGACGCCCTCGCGCAGCTCGTAGCGGCCCGCCAGCCTCCGGCTCTCGTGGAGCAACGGGTCGATCTCGCGCGCGGCGAGCTCGATCTCCTCCCACAAGGTGGGCGCCTTCGCACGCGCCACGAGGTACTGGACGACGCGGTGCTTGAGCGTCTCGTCCCGGAAGCGCGCGCGCAGGGCGCGGTCGATACGCGTCGCGATGGGCCCGGGTGTGCCGCGGCGCGTGTCCACGGCGCGCGCATCGGCGTCCGCGCCCTCGTATGGCTCGACGCCGCCCAGCACCCACTTGGCGCCCGAGTAGAGCCCGTCGAGGTCGAGGTGGACCGCCACCGTGTCGACCGGCCCGGCGGCGCGCACGACCTCGGGCGTCACCATCTCGGGGCAGGCGCCATGCTCGGCCTTCGTGCTGAGCACGAAGCGCGCGTCGCCCTTGTAGTCGGCGTGGCGCTCGTGGTCGTGGTGGTCGACCCAGGCGGCCAGGCGGCTGCCGAGACCCTCGATGAACGGCCGCGTCGTCTTCTCGAACGACGAGCCCCCTCCCTCGCTCGCGAACGCGATGTCGAGCACGGCGACGCGCCCCGCGAGCCGCTCGGCGGGCGGCAACGTGCGCGGCGTCAGGTCGGCGAAGCGAGGCAACGCCTGGGGGGAAGCGACCATTCGGCAAACATACTCCGTCCCAGCAAATTCTGGCGGAGCGCCGCGTGTCGTATCCATAATCGAGACACGACGATGCTACACGGATTGCTCGGAGCCTGGCTCGCGCTGGCGCCGACGGCGACGCCGAGCCCCGCGGCGTCGAATTCGCCAGCTGGCGCCGCGGCGCCGGCCACGACGGTCGTACCGTTCCGGACGGACGCGCAGCCGCGCATCGACGCCGTCTTCGGTGACGCGGCGGCGCTCCGCCTCTCGGTCGATCGCTTCCTCGGGCTCCAGACCGACATGGAGCGCGTGCGCGACGAGTTCTCGACGGCGGTGCACGAGACGCTCGCGGCGCTCGCGGGCAGTTCCGCCGCCGCGACGGGGGCCACCGCGACGGCCGCGCCCAAGGCCTGTCCGGCGGCTACGGCCGCGCCGTACGCGCGCGCCCTCGCCTCGGGAACGCGCTATCTACTGCTCGGCCAGCAGCTCCAGGGACGCTACCGAGACATCAGGCGCGCCGACGATCTGGGCGACGCGGCGGCGCTCACTCCCGACTATCGCGTCAAGATCAAGAAGGCGCGCGAGCTGCATCAGCAGCTCCTCGACGACTACCGGGAGATGCGCCTGGCCTTCTACGACCAACTCGGTGCCGAGATGCGCCACGCCAGCTGCAAGACGGGCCCGAAGACGGCCACGACGGACGCCGTCGCCGGTGGCGCCCCGCCGCCCATCCCTTCGGACCCGAGCGCCTGGGCGATCGACGAGGCGCAAGTCGCCGCCGATGCGCACGGCCCTCCACCGGCAGCCGAGAGAGCGCCCCTCACGCACCTTCCACCTGAGGAGCCGCCGCGCGCGGGGATGGGGGCGCCCGCGATCTGGATCGACGTCGACAACACCCTTTGCCCGAAATCGACGCGCGTCGCCGTCGACGGCCAGTCGCTCGGTGAGGTGGGCCCGCGCCAGAAGACCTCCGTGCGCACGCACGCGGGCCCGCGCGAGGTATGCGCCCTACCGGTCTCGGACGCCCGCAGCTGCGGCGATCCGGGCACGATTCGCAAGGCCTACCTCCACGAGGGGTGGAGCCTCACCGTTCACTGCGACAAGTAACGCGGCGCGGGCTACGTGCCCGACGCGGGAGTCAGACCTCACAGAAGCCGAACTTCGAGCCTGTGCCCGCTGGGACACAGGCCGCGGGAGTCGTTCCGCCATCGGGAGCGACTTTGTCCGGACAGCTCGGCGCGGCAACGTTGCACACGAAGTGGCAGTGCGGCCCCGCGAGCCCTCCCACGTTCGAAATGCACACGAACCCGGGGGCGCAGTCGCTGTAGATCGTGCACTCCGCGCCGTTCTTCCCCTGCTTCGTCGGGCAGTCACACAGCGTCTGGTTCGCGCTCGTAAGGTAGCAGTTGAGCGCCGGGTTGGGGCAGCCCGTGTTGGCCACAGGATCGCAGATGCGCGGCGGGACGTCGCAGGTCGTGAACGACGTGGCCGTCCCCTTGCCGTCGTCGATGGCGATCGTGCAAGCCGTGCCGGCGCACTGATCATTCGTCGTGCAGTGCCGATAACAGCGCGCCAGACCGTTGCCGCAATTCTCGATCAGGCAGATGAGCCCGGCCTCGCAGTTGTCCGTGGCCCCGGGCGTGCAAACGTCACCGAGCTTGACCGTCCCCGTGGGCACGCACTTGGCCTTGCCGTCGACGACGTTGCAGCGCCCGCAGTCGCACCCGTTCTGGCAGGCGGGGCTGCAGACGTCGCCCGTGGCCGGGGCGTCAGCGCACAGGGGCGCGACGTGCGCCGAGCTGCACACCGGTTCGCCGCCGCCATCGGTCATCATCTTCATGTCGGCCGGTCCCGAGTCCGGGTGTGGCGGCGCCGGATTGAGCGCGCAGCGCTGGTCGGAGCCGCACGTATACCCGTCGGGGCACGCCTTACCCGTCTTCGCGCACTGGAATCCGTTGTCGGTGACGTTGGGCTTGTAACAACCACCCAGCGAGAGCGCCGCCGCGACGAAGACGGCCGGCCACGCCCACGCGGAGGCGAGTCTCCATCTTCCGGTGGCCACGACCAAATATGCTAGTCCCACGCGCCCTCGATCCCGGTTGCCTAGTTACAGAAACCGTATTTCGTGCTGTTCCTGAGCGACATGCACGTTCCGCCGGGACAATCGCTCGCGCCGGGAGCGACGCTGCACACGGGCCGGCAGAGCGAGTTGCCGGTGCCGGTCACGTCGACGCACACGAGCCCTGGAAAGCAGTCGCGCGAGATCGAGCAAGAAGA
>DASZFV010000035.1:0-1604 GCA_035939455.1 Polyangia bacterium | reverse complement strand
GCTCGAGCGCGCCGTCGCGGGCGCGGACGTCGTGTTCTTCGACGGCACGTTTTGGACGAGCGACGAGCTGCCCGCGGCGGGTCTCGGCACGCGGCGCGCCGAGGATATGTCGCACTGGCCGGTTTTTGGTTCTGGCGGGAGCCTGGAGCCGAACGGCAGCCTGTCGTTTCTGTCGCGCCTGCCCGCGCGCCGGCGCATCTTCATTCACGTGAACAACACGAACCCGATGCTGCGCGAGGACGGGCCCGAGCGCGCCGAGGTCGCGCGCCACGGCGTCGAGGTGGCGTTCGACGGCATGGAGCTCGAGCTGTGACGGCGGCGGCGCCGGCGCCGCTGCTCGCGCCCGAGGCGTTCGTGGCGCGCCTGCGCGAGGAGGGGGTGCGCCGGTATCACGACCAGCATCCGTTCCACGAGCTCATGCACGCGGGCGCGCTCACGCGGGCGCAGCTCCAAGCGTGGGTGCTGAACCGCTACTACTACCAGACGCGCATCCCCATCAAGGACGCGCTCATCGTCGCGAAGTCCGAGGATCCGGCGTTTCGTCGGCTCTGGATTCACCGCATCCAGGATCATGACGGCGTCGACGACGGCGGCAAGGGCAGCGACGGCGCGCGCCCGGGCGGGCTCGCGCTGTGGTTGCGGCTCGCCGAGGCCGTGGGCCTCGATCCGCAAGAGGTCGCGAGCTGCCGTTCGGTGCTGCCGGGCGTGCGCTTCGCTTGCGACGCGTACGTCGGGCTCGTGCGCGGCAGCCCGCTCGTCGTCGCCGTGGCCTCCTCGCTCACGGAGATGTTCGCGCCCGACGTCATGTCGAAGCGCATCGCGGCGTGGGAGCAACACTACCCCTGGGTGGGCGCCGAAGCGCTCGGGTACTTCAAGGTCCGCGTGAGGCGCGCGCGCGCCGACGGCGACGAGGGCCTGGCATACGTCGTCGCGAACGCCGCCTCGCGCGCGCTGCAGGAGGCGTGCGTCGCGGCGCTCGTGCGCAAGACGGAGATCCTGTGGCACCTGCTCGACTGCGTGCATGCGGCCACGGTGATGGGCGCGGCGCGGGGGACGCCGTGATCGACGCGGGCAGCCGCCCGCGCTTCGCGAGCAAGGCGCGGCTGCGCGTCGATCCCCGCTCTGGCAAGCACGTGCTGCTCTATCCCGAGCGCGGCCTCGAGCTCACGGAGACAGCCGCGCGCATCGCCGCGCTCTGCGGCCAGGGGCTCACGGTGGCGGCCATCGTCGAGACGCTCGCGTCGGCCTACGCTTACTCCGAGCGCGCGCGCATCGAGGACGAGGTGCTGACGTTCCTGCGCTCGCTCGACGAGCGCGGCCTGCTCGTCTTCGCGGGCGAGGACGGCGGCGCGTGAGTCAGGCCGAGGCGCCGCGCCCCTACACGCTCGTGGCCGAGCTCAGCTACCGCTGCCCGCTCGCGTGCGGGTACTGTTCGAACCCGATCGACCTCGACAAGCACGCGCGCGAGCTGGACACGGCGGCGTGGAAGCGCGTGCTCGGCGAGGCCGCGGCGCTCGGCGTCTTGCAGGTCAACCTCACGGGCGGCGAGCCGCTCGTGCGCGACGACCTCGAGGAGCTCGTCGCGGCGGCGCGAGCGCACGCGC
>DASZFV010000034.1:0-8006 GCA_035939455.1 Polyangia bacterium | reverse complement strand
GGTCGAGGGCGATATCGGGCGTGACATGCAGGCCCAATGTACCGCCCCTGCCCGGTCAGGACCACCCGTGATACATTTTCCGGCCGCTAAATGCCCATGAAGTCGCCCAGCAAGGCTCTCCGGAAATCGAACGCCACCGCCCTGGAGGTGCACAAGTTCGGCGGCGCGTCGCTCGCCGACGCGGCGGCCTATCGCCACGCCGCGCAAATCATCAAGGGGCGAGGCGCGCCGTGCGTCGTCGTCGTGTCGGCGCCCGCGGGCGTGACCGACGTTCTGCTGGGCCTCGCGCGGCGCGCCGCCGCCGGGGAGCCGGCGGGCCTCGAGCGCGACACCGAGGCGCTGCGGACGCGCTACCGCGACATCGCGCGCGCCGCGGTGGGGAGCGAGAGCGCGGCTGCGGAGGTCATGGCGGACATTGTCGCCTCGCTCGACGAGCTCGGCCGCCTGCTCTCGAGCCTCGTCGTGCTCAAGGAGCTGACGGCGCGCACCAGCGACTTCATCGCGGCGCGCGGCGAGCGTCTCTCGGCACAGATCTTCGCAGCGACCTACGCGGCGACCGTGGGGCGCGCGCGCTACGTCGACGCGCTCGAGGTCATCTTCACGGACGGGCCGTTCGGCGGCGCGTCGCCCAACCTCGCCCTCACCGATCTGGCGGCGCGCAAGGTGCTACGGCCCCTCGCCGAGGCGGGCATCGTGCCCGTCGTGCCCGGCTTCATCGGCGTCGCGGTGCCCCAAGAGGGCGTGCATGACGGTGCGAACGGCGCCAAGGTAGACGCCAAGACGAGCGACGTCTCGGTGGCGACGCTCGGGCGCGGCGGCTCGGACCTGACGGCGACGCTGCTCGGACGCGCGCTCGGCGCCAAGGACGTCTCGCTTTGGAAGGACGTCCCGGGCTTGCTCACCGCCGATCCGCGCGTCGTCCCCGACGCGCGCGTCATCCCGCAACTCCACGCGCGCGAGGCCGCCGAGCTCGCCTACTACGGAGCGAAGGTCCTGCACCCGCGCGCGCTCATCCCGCTCGCGGGGCTCGCGGCCGCGCGCGCCATCCCGGTCTTCGTCAAGCCGTTCGCCGACCCCAAGGCGGCGGGCACGGAGATCTCGGCGCGGCGCACCCTCGACAAGTATCCCGTCAAGGCGCTCTCGGCCGCGGGCGGGCAGGCGCTGCTGACGGTCACTGGCAACGGAATGCTCGGCGTGCCGGGCATCGCGGCGCGCACGTTCGAGGCGCTCTTCAAGCAGGGCACGAGCGTGTCGCTCATCTCGCAATCGTCGTCGGAGCAGTCGATCTGCTTCTCCGTGCCCGAAGCGGCCGCCAAGCGCGCGCGCGATCGCCTCGCCGAGGAGTTCAAGAGCGAGATCGCGCGCCAGGAGATCGACGGCGTCGAGCTGCAGACCGGCTTGGCCACGCTCGCCGTCGTCGGCATCGGCATGGCGGGCGCGCCGGGGATCGCCGCGCGACTCTTCGGCGCGCTCTCGCAGGCGGGCATCAACATCGTCGCCATCGCGCAGGGCTCGTCCGAGCTCAACATCTCCTTCGTCGTGACGGCCAAGGACGCCGCCCCGGCCCAGCGCGCCATCCACCGCGCCTTCCAGCTCGCGAAGATCGGCGGTGGCGCCGCGACGATGCCGACCCACACGGACGCCGTGCTGCTCGGCTTCGGCCAGATCGGGCGCACGCTCGCCGAGATCCTCACGAAGGCGCCGAGCGGCGCGGGCAAGAACGGCCACGGCCCACGGGCGGGCCGCAAGCGCACGGGCCGCAGCGTCCGCCTCGTCGGCCTCATCGATCGCAGCGGCTTCGTCTTCGAGCCGGGCGGCCTGTCGCCGAAGGTCATCGCGCAGCTCTCGGCGGGCAAGCGCGCCGGCCGGTCGCTGGCCGCGCTGCCGGGCGGGCGCGCGGCGCGGCCCGACGAGGCCGTGGCGTTCCTCGCGCAGCACGCGCTCACCGATCCCATGCTCATCGACGTCACGGCCGACGACACGACCCCGCTCGTCAAGCAGGCGCTCACGGCGGGCATGGACGTCGTGCTCGCCAACAAGCGGCCGCTCTCGGCGTCGCGCGCCGACACGGAGGCGCTCATGGCGCTCGCCGAGGGCGAGGGCAGGCGCGTCTTCTACGAGGCCACCGTGGGAGCAGGCCTGCCCATCTTCGACACGTACCGCAAGCTCGTCGAGTCGGGCGATCGCGTGCTCAAGATCGAGGGCTGCCTGTCGGGCACGCTCGGCTTCCTGCTCACGGAGGTCGGGCGCGGGCGGCCGTTTTCGCAGGCGCTCGGGAGGGCCATGGAGCTCGGCTACACCGAGCCCGACCCGCGCGACGATCTCTCGGGGACCGACGTGGGTCGCAAGGCCCTCATCCTCGGCCGCCTCCTCGACTTCTCGGGCGAGCCCGCCGACGTCGCCGTCGAGTCGCTCGTGCCCGAGACGCTGGGCGGCCTCTCACGCGCCGACTTCGTGGCGCGCCTGCCGTCGATGGACGCCGACTGGACCCGGCGCGCCGCCGCCGCGAAGGCCAAGGGCGGCACGCTCCGCTACGTCGCGTCCGTCACGAAGGCCAAGATCACTGTGGGCCTGCAGGTCGTGAGCCCGGCGAGCCCCTTCTTCGGCCTCAAGGGCACCGACAACCAGGTCGCCTTCACGACGACGCGCTACAAGTCCAACCCGCTCGTGATCACGGGCCCGGGCGCCGGCCCCGCCGTCACGGCCGCCGGCGTGTTGAACGACATGCTCGGCCTCGTGGGGTGAACACGGGGAAAGGGTTTCCTGCTGGACAAACGAAAGGCGGGTCCCCGGCCGCGCGGAGCGCGACAAGAGAGCCCGCCTTCGGATAAGCCGATGTCTTCGAGTTTAGAAGTATGCGAGGAACGCACCCGTGAGCGTGAACTGGCTCTTCTTCATGCCGGGGAAGACCGGCTGGTTGGAGAAGTCGCTGCGGAACTCGGGGCGGAACTCAAAGTGACCCGCGACCGGAGTTGCGGCGCCGAGCGTGAGCTCCTCGTACGAGGTCGAGGTCGTCATGATCTTGTTCTGGACGAACTCGCCGCGAGCCGACACGTTGAGCTTATCACTCACGGTGTAGTGAACCATGGGAGCGACGCCAAAGAAATTGTTGTAGCCGCCGGGCGTGTCTTTGATGTAGTCGAAGTTCAGGTTCAGGCCGAGGGCACCCATCGTGTAGGTAGCGACGAGGTCGCCGAGGAAGCGCGTGTCCGTGCTCCCGGTCTCCTTGCCGATGTACACGGTCGGGATGATGCCGATTCCCCCCGGGAGCGTGAGCGTAGCGTTGAGTCCGATCGTCTTGGCCGAGTTACCGTCGACCTCGAAGCCCTGGCCATTCCACCCGTTCACGACGCTGCCCTGCACGGAGACCATATCGTTGATCTTGTAGCCGAGGCGAAGACCAGTATGGACGAGCGGAATGGCGTTGAAGAGGAGCGATCGTGAGTAGAGCCAGTTCTTGTTGGCCTGAATGACCTCGGCGCCCGCCGTTGTGTCGAACTTACCGAGATCGATCGTCAGGTTGGTGACCGGCGACACCTCGGCGTACGCCTGCTCGGCGAAGAACGCCAGGCCCGACGTGCCGCCATTCGCCATGGCCGTGAAGCCCGGAGCGCTCGTGTTGATGACGTTGCCCATCGCGCCGTAGCCGAGATCCATGCGGAGGCTGACGTTGTCGGCGCTCATGCCGATTCCCACGCGCGCGTAGTTGAGCGTGAACGTGTTCGAGTTCGTGTCGAACGCGCGGAGGCCCGGCGAAGTGAGGCTGTTGTTCATGCCCGACGGAGGCGCGAGGTTGTACATGTAGTACGCGTCGACGAGCCCGTCGATCGTGATGAGGTCCTTCCACGTCTTGGCGGGAGCGGCTGGTGCCGCCGGGGCGGCGGGAGCCGGCGCAGGAGCGGCGGCCGGAGCGGCGGCCGGAGGAGTGGCCACAACAGCGGCCGGGGGCGCGCCGGGCGGAGCCGCCGGCGGAGCACCGGGCGGCGTCTCTTGGGCGAGCGCGCTGAGCGGCGAAAGTACGGCGATCGCAATGACGGATGCACAAAGTCGCATTAAATCCCCCCTGAACGGTTGGTGTTGACCATTTGATTTCGATTTTCCTGGTCGATGTGTGCGCACCGTAACCAGCTGTGTGTGAGCCTGTAAAGCCTCTTGGAGGCACGCCCATCACATTTTGCCAGCGGGAAACCGTCTCGAAATGCGTCGGAAACGTGCCAGCGAATCCCGCGCTCAGGTTAATAACCTCGTCGAGACGGCTACTTGAGCTTCAGGTATTCATCGGGAACATCCGCGAAGCCCCACTGTCGCAGCTGGCGCGCCCACGAGCCGAGCGTATCGGCCGTTACCCTCACGGCGTCCATTGGAACCATCGGGGGCACGTCCTTCTTGTGGATAACTTTGTCGACGATCTTCGTGACGCCGACGTTGCCCCAAAGGTAGGGCTGCTGCGCGAGCAGCACCGGCACGAGGCCCTTCTCGACGTAGGCCAGCTCCGGCGGCAGGCCGTCGACGGCGACGATCTTGATCTTCGCCGGATCGAGCTCCATGAGCAGCGTCTTCGTGTAGAGCGCCCACCCGCCCACCATGGCCCAGCCTCGCAGATCGCGGTGCTGGTTGCCGACGCGGAGGACCTCGGCGACCGCGGCCTCGGGCCGCTCGACGTGGAAGAACGTGCCGACGATCTGGATGCCAGGATGGCGCGCGGCCTCCGCGCGCACGCCATCGACGCGCTCCTGCAAGTTCGGCGCGTTCTGGTTGCCAGCCAGGATGGCGACCTTGCCCTTGCCGCCGAGCAGCTTCGCGAGCTGGGCCATGATGTCCTGGCCGAGCCGTCGGCCGTCGACGCCGTAGAAGGCGAAGCGCTTCGAGGCCGGCGCGTCGCTGTCGAACGTCATGACGTCGACGCCGTGCTCGACGGCGGCGTCGATGGCGGGCGTGACGAGGCCGGCGTCCGAGCACGAGATGAGAATGGCGCGCACGCCCTCCGCGACGGCTTGCGAGATGCGCTGGGCCTGTAGGGCGCCGTCTTCCTGGGGAGGCGTCATCCAGACGACCTCGACGGGCACGCCGATCTTGCCCGAGAGATCCTTGGCGGCGGCCTCGGCGCCCGTGCGCGCCGACAGAAAGATCGGATTCGTCGAGCTCTTGCCGATCATGGCGATGCGGAGCGGTTTGGCTCCCGCCGGCGGCTTGGGAGCCGCCGGCGCCGACGTGGGAGAGGGCGCCGCCGTCGGCACCTCGCGCTTGGGGCAGCCGCCGAGCGCCGCGGTTGCGAGCGCGAGCGCGCCCAAGAGGGGCGCGCGGCGGCCGTGGCTCAAGCCGCCTCCTCGATGACGACGAGCAGGTCTCCCCCCTCGACGCTCTCGCCGGCGCCCGAGACGATCTCGCGCACGACACCCGTCACGGGCGCCTTGACGACCGTCTCGAGCTTCATGGCCTCGGTGACGAGCAGCTTCTGCCCCGCCTTGACGTGCTCCCCGACCTTCGTGACGAGATCGATCACGCGGCCCGGCATGGGCGCCCCGACCTCGCCGGGCTTGGCGGAGGCCTTGCGGCGCTTGGGCCCCGAGACCTTGGCGGCGTCGTCGAAGACCCGCATCGAGCGCGGCTGTCCGTTGAGCTCGAACGTCAACGTGCGCGCGCCGTCAGCCTCGACGTCTCCCACCGACAGCAGCTTGACGATGAGCGTCTTGCCCCGCTCGATGTCGATCCAGGCCTCCTCGCCGACGCGCAGGCCGTAGAAGAAGGTCGGCGTGGGCAGCACCGACGTGTCGCCGTGGAGCGCGCGGTGCTCCATGTACTCGCGCATGACCTTGGGGTAGAGCGCGTACGAGACCACGTCGCGCCGGGCGACCTCGGTGCCCGCGAGCTGCTCCATCTCGCGCTTCGCGCCCGACCAGTCGAACGGCGGCATGGAGGCGCCCGGGCGGCCCTCGATCCTCTTGGCGCCCTTGAGGACGTTCGTGCGCAGCGGCTCGGGGAAGCCGCCCGGCGGCTGACCGAGCGAGCCGCGCATGTAGTCGATGACGGACTCGGGAAAGGTCAGCTCGGCCGCGCGCGCCGTCACCGCCTTGCCGTCGAGCCCCTGCTTGACCATCCAGATCGCCATGTCGCCCACGACCTTCGAGCTGGGCGTGACCTTGGGGATGTCGCCGAACAGGCGGTTGACGTCGGCGTAGGCGCGCTTGACCGCCTCCCACCCGTCCGACGAGCCGATCGCGCCGCTGCCGACGCCCAACGCCTCGGCCTGCGCTCGCAGGTTCGAGTACTGGCCGCCCGGGATCTCGTGCTCGTAGACGTCGGCGGCCGGCGCGTTCAGGCCCGACTCGAAGGGCGCGTAGTAGCGGCGCACGGGCTCCCAGTAGACGGAGAGCTCCTCCATGGCCGCGGGATCGATCTGCGGATCGCGCGGCGCGCCCGCGAGGCCGAAGGCCAGCGACGACAGCGACGGCTGACTGGTCATGCCCGCCATGCTGCTCACGGCGCCGTCGACGACGTCGATGCCGGCGTCGATGGCGGCGAAGTACGAGGCGATGCTGTTGCCCGAGGTGTCGTGCATGTGCAGGTGCAGCGGCACGTCGACGGCGTCCTTGAGCGCCTTGACGAGCATGGTGGCGGCCCGCGGCTTGAGCAGGCCCGCCATGTCCTTGATGCAGAGCAGGTGCGTCCCGCGCGCGACGATCTCCTTGGCGAGCGAAACGTAGTACTTGAGATCGTACTTCGCGCGGCGCGGGTCGGAGACGTCACCCGTGTAGCAGATGGCCGTCTCGACGACGCGGCCGGTCCTCTGCGCGGCCTCGATGGCGACCTGCATGTTGTCGACGTCGTTCAGCGCGTCGAAGATGCGGAAGACGTCAATGCCCGCGGCCGCCGCCTCCTCGATGAAGGCCACGACGACGTCGTCGGAGTAGTTCGTGTAACCGACGGCGTTGGCGCCGCGCACGAGCATCTGGAACATGACGTTGGGGACGAGCTTGCGCAGCTCCTCGAGGCGGAACCAGGGATCCTCCGAGAGGAAACGGTAGGCGACGTCGAACGTGGCGCCGCCCCACATCTCGAGCGAGAAGAAGCTCGACATGAGGTGGCTCGTCGCCTTGGCGACGCACGCGAGATCGTAGGTGCGCACGCGCGTCGCCAGCAGGGACTGATGCGCGTCGCGCCAGGTCGTGTCGGTGAGACGCAGGCGCCGGTCGGAGCGGAGCCACTTGACGAGGCCGTCCGGGCCGCGCGCGTCGAGGAGCTGCTTGGTGCCCGGCGGCGACGCGACCTTCGTCTCGGCGATGGCCGGCAACGACGGCTGGGCCGTGAGGATGGCCGTCGGGGGCTTGGGCTTGCCGCGCACCGTGGGGTGGCCGTTCACGATCGTGGACGCCACGTAGCGCAGGATGCGCGTCGCGCGATCGCGCCGCGGCGCGTACTGCACGAGCGCGGGCGTCTCGTCTATGAACGTCGTGTGCGCGGCCCCCGCCGCGAACGTCGGGTGCGTGAGGACGTTCTCGAGAAAAGCCAGGTTGGTCTTGACGCCGCGGATGCGAAACTCGCGCAGGGCGCGCACGACCTTACGGCGCGCGTAGTTCCACTCGAGGCCGCTGGCCGTGACCTTGGCGAGCAGCGAGTCGTAGTAGGGCGACACGCGCGCGCCCACGTAGCCCGAGCCGTCGTCGAGGCGGATGCCGAGTCCGGCGGCCGGGCGATAGACCTGGATCTTGCCCGTGTCGGGCAGGAAGTCGTTGCGCGGATCCTCGGCCGTGATGCGCACCTGAATGGCGACGCCGCGCTGCTGGATCGCGGCCTGGTTGGGGATGGCGATCTCGGGATCGGAGAGCTTGTGCCCGCGCGCGATGAGGATCTGGGACTGCACGAGGTCCCGACCCGTGATGACCTCGGTCACCGTGTGCTCGACCTGGATGCGCGGGTTGACCTCGATGAAGTAGTGGGCCCACGCGTCCGGTCCGGCGCCCGAGCCGTCTTGTGCGACGAGGAACTCGACGGTGCCGGCGTTCGTG
>DASZFV010000033.1:0-4131 GCA_035939455.1 Polyangia bacterium | reverse complement strand
CGAGGAACAGGAGCAGCTCCTGTCCGCCGCCCACGTCGTAGACCAGCGTGGGCCGCACGATCGTATGGGCGAACGAACGCTCCACCTTGACGAGCTCCTCGGCCGCGAGCTTCGAGTCGGCGTAGGGTGTCCGCTTTGGGTAGGTCACGGACGCGGAGGACACGTAGATGAAGTGACGCACGCCGGCGCGCGCCGCCTCGGCCACGACGTGCGCCGTGCCCTCTCGGTTGACCCGCGCGAAGACCGACGGATCGTGCGAGAGGATCACGGCCGCGAGGTGATAGACGGTGTCGACCCCCGCGCAGGCGCCGCGCAGAGTGGCCGCGTCGGCCACGTCGCCCTCGCGAATGTCGCAGTCCAGCCCGGCGAGGCGCGCGCGCAGCGCGTCCCCGGGCAGCACGAGCGCGCGCACGCGCCATCCCGCCTCGACGAGCCCGCGCACGAGACGGACGCCCATGACGCCCGCGGCGCCCGTGACGAACGCCGTGCGCGCGAAGGTCGGCTCGCGCCCGTTCATTTCGGCCATTCGACCGCCTTCCAGTCGCCGACCGCGAGCTCGCGGCTCGCGAACTCCCAGACGACGACGCGCTTGCCACGCAGCCGATCCTGGCCGCCTCCGAGCTCCCGCGCCAGCGCCTGGCGGGTCGCGAACGCGCCCGAATCGTTCTGAGCGATGACGTCGACGGGGCGCCCGAGCGCGAAGGCCAGGTGCGGCGCGAGCCCCGCGGCCGTCCCCCACCCCATCACCTCGAGCGAGAATACGTTCGTGAAGCTGTCGCCCAGGAGCAGCACGTCGGCCGTCTCGTCTGGCTCCCAGTCGGGGGCGTCCGCGCCCCCGACCGCCGCGCCCGCACCGACGACGATCGCGCGCGTCGTCACGGATTGCGGCGCGAAGACGGACTGTCCCTCGGGCAGCTTCAACATGTCGACGACGTCGCCGAGGCGCGCGACCGGCCGCTCGACCTCGCGCCAGACGGGCGGCGCCGGCCGAACGGGAAGGCGACCGACGCGCGCGACGACGGCCGCGAGCTTCCCGGCGACCTCCTCCATCCAGGCGGGCGTCCAGTGCGTGTCCTGCACGAGGTAACGCGACGGCTCACCCGCGCCGAGAGCCGACGGCGATGGGTCGAACACGGTCACGCCCGCGGCGGTCATCTCCTCGACGAAGCGGCCCCAGTCCGGATTGCGCGGAACGGGAACCACCTCGGCGGACGACGCGCGGCCGTGCAGCTGGCGCGGCTCCAGCATCGATTTGTCGGGAACCGGGAACAACACGAGCGCGATCCCGCGCGCCGCGAGCGCCCGCTGAAACGACAGGATCGCCGGGCGGGGATCGGCGGCGATATCGGGTCCGCCGGCGTCGCGCGCCGCGCGCACGCGCCCGTCGATCGTGTCGGGCGCGAGGAACCCGGGGCCGCCGACGTAGGCGATGCCGGGTTTGTAGTAGAGCCAACCCTCTCGACCGACGACCGCCTTCTTGTTGCCGACCCGCCCGAAGCGCGTCAGGAAGGCCTGCACGCGCGGCTGGACGTAGTCCTTGGGGTAGGATGCCTGCTCGAGATCGTCCTCGAATTGGCGCAGGCTCTCGCGCGTCGGTCGGTGGCGGAAAAGCTCGGGCAGCACCGAGTCCTCGCCGCGAGTCCGTTGCATGATCTCTTGGGAAACGGGCGCGGCGACGATTCCGACGACGAAGAGCGCCGTCATCCAGCGGGCGCGCCCGCGCGGCACGTCGGTGTCGATGATGCCCCGTCGCAGCCGCTCGTCGTGCGACGGATCCGTCGGTCCCCCGCGCCGGGGCGCCTTGTCCTTGTGCGCCCCCGCGTCCGGGCCGACGGCGCGCTCGTCGAGGGGAACGGCGTGATCTGGAACGGTCATCTTCAGAACTGGAAGTAGAGGAACGGATTGACCGTCTGGGTCCACATCATGAGGACCGAAAGCGCGAGCAGCGCCATGCCCGAGGCGGCGCGCCCCAGCGACAGGCGATTGGTGAAGGCCCACGTGTTGGGTAAGGCCCAGACCGTCAGCGCCGCGAGCACGAACATCGCGCCATGATACGGCGTGTAGATCGCGCCGGCCACGACGTCGGAGGCCGGCCCGGCGCGCGCGACGCCGAACATCGAGCCGAGGTAGGCGAGCGCCTGCGGCAGCGTCTTGGCCCGGAAGAAGACCCACGACAGGCAGACGATGACGAACGTCAGCGCCACGCGCACGGGGTGTGGCAGGCGCGCGTAGAAGCCCTTTTTGCCCTGCGCGCGTTCAAAGGCCAGCATGCCGCCGTGAATGGCGCCCCACAGCACGAAGTTCCAGCTCGCGCCGTGCCAGAGGCCCCCGAACAGCATGACGGTCATGAGGTTGACATACGTGCGCCGCTCGCCCTTCCGATTGCCGCCGAGCGGGATGTAAAGGTAGTCGCGCAGCCACGTCGACAGGCTGATGTGCCAACGCCGCCAGAAGTCGGTGATGCTCTCCGCCTTGTAGGGTGAGTCGAAGTTCTGAATGAGAACGAAGCCCATCATGAGCGCCAGCCCCACGGCCATGTCGGAGTAGCCAGAGAAGTCGAAGTAGATCTGGAAGGCGTAGCCGAACACGCCGAACCAGGCGTCGTGCGCGTGCAGCGCGCCGGCCCCGAATGCCGTGTCGGCGATGTGGCCCATGGGGTTTGCGATGAGGATCTTCTTGGCCATGCCGAACGCGAAGAAGGCCACGCCGCGCGCGAACTTCTCCCAGGTGTGCTGCCGCAGGCGCATCTGCTCTTCCATGGCGGCGTAACGGATGATGGGCCCCGCGACGAGATCGGGGAAGAAGGCCTCGAAGCACATGTAGTCGGTGAACCTGCGCATGGGACGCGCGTCGCCTCGATAGACGTCGATCGCGTAGCTCATCGCCTTGAACGTGTAGAACGAGATGCCGACGGGCAGCACGAGGTGGAAGACAGGCAATAGTGCCGCGCCCACGCCCAAGGCCCGGCCGAGCGCGTTGATGTTCTCGGCCACGAAGCCGGTGTACTTGAAGGCGGCGAGGAGGCCGAGGTTGGTGACGATCGAGAGCGCCAGCACGCCCTTCATTGCGCGCGTACGCGGCACCTCGGGGCCGATGATGGGCGGAAGGCCGTCGCGATCGGGGAGCCGCGAGAGCCTGACGAGCGCGAGCCCGCACATGTAGTCGACGCTCGAGCCAAAGAACATGATGACGGCCCAGATGGGGTTGGCCCACCCGTAGAAGACGTAGCTCGAGATCGCGATGAGGGCCGTGCGCGCCCGGAACGGCGCCAGGTAGTAGAGGAGGAGGACCGCCGGCAGAAAGTAAAAGAGAAAGATCTGGCTGGAAAAGACCATCGCGCGGCGTCCCCCGGCGCCTACCCGCCAATTACCACGGGAACCAGCCCTTGTCCTTCATCGTCTGCAACACGCGAGACACATACTCCTTGTGGCCGTCGAGGTTGAAGTGGTGCTCGTCATTCGTGCTCGTGTCGATCTCGATCGGGATGATCGGGTTGTCGGTGGGGATGATCACGGCGTTCGAGACGACACTGGGCACCATGAGGATCTTCGGCCGGATGGCGACGAAAAACGCATCCGACTGGACCGGCGCGAGCGGACCGGTCGTTCCCATCTCGTAGTCGTTGAGCAGCAACGGCAGGTTTGGCTCGCCGAGGTCGTTGCGAACGGCGGTCACGAGCTGGTTGATGCACTGCGGGTAGTTGTTGATATCAGCCTGCGTCCCGTGTCGCTCGGTGATGCCCAGCAAGATGACGATGGCCGCGAACGTCACCTTGCCCTTGAGCTCCTTCGCGCCCGTGATGAGCTTGTCATAGTAGAGCGCGTTGGGGAGAAACTGCGAGCAATAGGCTGAGCCCTGGGCGAATGGAATCGTCACGAAATACTTGCCGGGCGCGAGGGCCGCGGCCTCCTTCACGAGGGCTGTGCTGGGGCCACCCGAGACCATTCCGTTGACCGTGTTGCCGCCGTCACCGGCGGTGTTGGGCTCGACGGCCGGCTGGAAGCCCTTCCCACTGTGGTACATCCACGCGTGCGGGTCCGGGGCGCCGAAGAAGTACGAACGCGTGCCCGTGGGGCCGACGCCGCGCCCCGCCATGTTCGAGTGCCCAAAGTTGATGAACGCAATGACGTT
>DASZFV010000032.1:0-2964 GCA_035939455.1 Polyangia bacterium | reverse complement strand
CGCCGCGAGCTCCGCCAGCAAGTGGCCGTTCGTCGAGAGCGCGAGCTCCTCGACGCCCGGAATATCGCGCAGGAGGCGGGCGAGGGTCGGCAGGTCGCGCCGCACCGTGGGCTCGCCGCCCGTGAGCCGCAGCCGGCGCACGCCGACCTTCACGAACGCGCGCGCGAGCGCCGCGATCTCTTCGAAGGAGAGGACGTCGACGCGCGCGACGTGGAGCGGGCCGTCCTCGGGGATGCAGTAGGTGCAGCGGTAGTTGCAGCGATCGGTCACCGAGATGCGTAGGTAATCGATGACGCGCCCCTGGCGATCGACGAGCGGCCCCGCGCCCCAGGCGTCCTGGCCGATGCCGCGCGAGACGTCAACGACGGCCATGGCCGTGAGGTCCCTCGGCCTCGACGTGGCGCCGCGAGGCGCGGCGCATCTGACCGACGGCGTGCGCGAGCTCCGGCACGATGAGCCGCTCCATGGCGAGGCGCACGGCCGCGGGCGATCCCGGCAGCAGGAAGACGAGCGCGCCGCCCACGACCCCGGCGTCCGCGCGCGAGAGCATCGCCGCGGCGCCGATCTCCGCGAACGAGAGCGCGCGAAAGAGCTCGCCGAAGCCGTCGAGGCGCCGCTCGAAGAGCGCGCCCAGCGCCTCAGGCGTGCGATCGCGGGGCCCGAGGCCCGTGCCGCCCGTCACGAGCACGGCGTCGACGGCGCCCGACGCGGCGAGGGCCGCGACGTGGGCGCGCAGCGCCGCCGGCTCTTCGCGGAGCAGAGCCTCGCCCGTCACTGTGAAGCCCGCCGCCACGGCGAGCTCGCGCAAGACGCGCCCTCCCTCGTCATCGGCGCTCGTGCGACTGTCCGACGCCGTCAGCAGCGCGACCCGGAGGTCGGCCGGCGAAGGAGACAGCGCCTTGTGCTCGACGACCGACATCCCGGAGTCTTCCGCGGCGAGCATGGCGCGCACGCCGCGTTGACGCAAGCGGAGCCCCGTGGCACAAACGAGCGAGATGTCGATGATCGGGGCCGTGAAGGACATGGTGATTGGCCGCGCGATGCGCCTCATGAGCGACCCGCGGCTGTCACGCGTGATGGGCGACCCGCGCGTCATGAACGCCGCGATGCGCGCCATGAGCGTCGGCGGCACCGTTAAGGCCGAGCTCGATCGCGCCAGCCGCTTCGCGGCCGGCGTCCTCGGCTTCGCGACCCAAGAAGAAGTCTCGACGCTGCGCTCGACGATCCAGACGCTCGAGGATCAGCTGGCGGTCATGGAAACGAAGCGCGCGGCGGGCGGCCCGCCACCGCCCCGCAGCCTCTGACGGCGCGGCGCGTCCACATTTCTTGCCGTCTTTCCCGCGATTCTTGTCGTCTTTCCCGCGATGACGCGTCCGCGCAAGGCGCGACCGCGCGAAGGTCACAGGGCTTTTCGCATCCCTCGAAGCCGCGCCGCGCGCCGGACAGCATGCCGGAATACACTTTCAATTTGATAATTTATTGTTCGTCCGACACCATGCGTAGATCTGAGCTCTTGTGGGCGCGGGTACGACTTGAGCACACTGCAACACTCCCTTCGCTCGCGAGCACGCAAGGCTCGCACGCTGGCCGCCGCGATCACGATGCTGGTCGCGCACGGCGCGCGCGCGGCCGAAGCGCCTCCCTCGCCGCCGCCGGGACTCGAGGGAACGGTCTATCTGGATGCGCGCGCGCCGGTGTTCGCCGCCATTCATCCGACCGACCTCGGCGATGGCTTCGCGCTCATGGATCTCATCGGTGGGATCTTCCCTGACACGATGCGCGCGCTCAACCGCGTGCGTGACGGGCTCGGCCTGTACTCATTCAGCCGCAGCGAGTTCGCTGAGAGCGGCGTCGACCCCGACGGGATCGTCGTCGCCTCCTGGGGCATCGCCGACGAGGCCGAATGGGGCGCGCGCGGCAAGGAGAAGAAGAGCAGCAAGCCTGTGTTCGTGCGCCACCGCTTCGTCATCAAGACCCTCGACGCCGACAAGCTCGTGCGCGCGACGGTGGCGATTCTCGCCGGCGCCAACATGAACGTCGCGAACTTCTCGCGCGCCCACGGGGATCCGAGTGTTCCTTCGTGGGCCGTCGGGGGCGACCTCAAGTCGCTCGCGCGCCGCGCGGGGATCGTCGTGCTCGGACGCGCGCGCGACGGCGCGCTCGTCTCGCTGCGGCGCGCCCGTGACTACGCGATCGTCGACTATGCCGACCCGTGGGGACGGAGCGCGTCCGAAGGCAAGGGAGACCCCGGTAAGCCCGACGTCGCCGTGACGGTCGCGAAGATGGTCGCGCCCGCCAAGCAGTCGCTCGCGACCGCCCTCGCGCAGGGCACGCGGCGGCTGCTGTCGACCGAGGACGTGTCTCTCGCGCTCGTCGTCGAGCCCGCCGCGCTGGGACCGCTCTTCGGGCGCGCGTCGTGTCGCCGGGATTGGATGGGGGGTGACGGCGCGCTCTTCGACGACGCGGCCGTGCTGTTGCGTCTCCATCCTTTCCAGTGGCGCCTCGAGGTGGCCTGGGGCCTGACGGCGCTGGGGAAGACGGAGCTCGGCGGCGTCGCGAGCGACGACGGCGTCCTCGACGCGCGCGCGGCGACCGCCGATGGCATTGCGGCGGCCGGCCTCCTCGTCGACAGCTTCGAGAACATCCGCGGCGCGCCCCGTCCGCCCGTGTTGGCGGGGAAGGCCGAGCGTGCCCTCGAATCGCTCGAGACCTGCGGTCCCCTCTCGTGGCTCGAGGTGGGCGCGCGCTTCTGGCCCCAGCTCGCGGCCGCCGAGCTCGAGCGCCTCACGGCCAGCGTGAGCGGCGCGAGCGGCGCGGCGCTGCTCGGGCATTTGCGCAACGTCGCGGCCGTCGTCCGCCACCTGCCCGAGAAGAATCAGACGTGGGAAGGCAGCACGGTGCTGCTCGGCTCCTTCCCCGCGACGGCGGAAGCCGGCGTGACCGATCTCCTCTCGGCGCAGGCGA
>DASZFV010000031.1:0-14373 GCA_035939455.1 Polyangia bacterium | reverse complement strand
ACGACGCCCAAGACGACGGTCTCGGGGTCGTAGACCTTACTCAAGTATCTCGAGGACGACGCGGCGACCGCTCTTGGCCGAGGCGGCCGAGAGGATCGTGCGCAAGGCCTTCGCCGTGCGGCCCTGCTTGCCGATGACCTTGCCGAGGTCCTCCTCGGCGACCTTGAGCTCGAAGACGAGGGCGTCCGGCTCCTCGATCTCCTCGACCTCGACCTGCTCCGGATGATCGACGAGGCCGCGCGCGAGATAATCGACGAGGTCGCGAAGGGACGAGTCCCACACGCTCGAGGAGTCGTCCCGGCCGCGGCCCTTCTCGACGGCGTCGCTCATGGGAGAGGCGAGCTAGGCGACGGCCTTGTTCTCGGCGGCCGCGCGCTTCTGGCGGCGCAGGAGCTCGCCGACGGTCTGGCTCGGCTGGGCCCCCACGGACAGCCAGTGCGTGAGGCGTTGCTCGTCGACGCGGAACTCGATGGGCTCGCGCAGCGGATCGTACACGCCCAGCTGCTCGATGAAGCGGCCATCCCGCGGGCTGCGGTGGTCCGCGGCCACGATGCGATAGAAGGGCACCTTCTTGGTGCCGGCTCGGGTCAGTCTGATCGTCACGGACATGGTGTTTCCCTCGAAAAACGAGTCGCGAAAGCTACCTGCCCCCCGCGGGACTGTCAAGGAGCATGGTCTGGCGCCGCTTGGCCGGCCTTCCGGCTTGGTCTTCCGTGCCGGTCCACCCGTCTGAGATGATGCCGCGGATGCTTTCGCCCCGCCCCGCCCTCGCCGTCGGTGCCGCCGTCCTCGCGGCGACGCTCGCGTCCGCCAACGACACCGACGCCTCGACGCCGGCGGCCGAGCGCCGCTTCACCTTCTTCTACACGGCGGAGGTCCACGGAACACTCGAGCCGTGCGGATGCACGAGCGATCCGCTCGGAGACGTCGCCCGCTACGCCTCCGTGGTCAGGGCCGCGCGCAAGGCGGGCGAGGTCCTCGTCGTCGACGCGGGCGGCCTGTCGTTCCCCGAGGGCGGCACCGCGCCCCGCGAACGGGCGGGCAACGAGCTGCGCGCGCGGTTCCTCGCGAGCGAGCTCGGCAAGCTGGGCCTGCGGGCCGTGGGACTGGCCGACACCGATCTGGCGGCGGGCCCGTCGGAGGTCCAGCCCACGCGGCTCGCCACGAACCTCACGCCGACGTCCGGCCTCGCGCCGGCCCCATCGATGCTGCAAGCGGTGAACGGCGTGAGCGTGGGCGTCCTCGGCGTCGTCGATCCCGCGATCGCCGCTGCTGCGGGCACGAAGGCAGAGGATCCCGTGCCGGCGGCGCGGCGCGAGGCGGACCGCCTGCGCAAGGCCGGCGCCGAGATCGTCATCGCGCTCGCGCCCGTCGACCGACCCGTGGCGCGGCGACTCGCGCGAGAGGCCGCCGTCGACTTCGTCGTCCTCGGACGACAGGTGGGCGCGGGCGCGCCGCGCGCCGACGCCGTGGGGCACGCTTTCATCCTCGCGCCCGCCGACGAGCTGCAGAAGGTCGGCCGCGTCGACGTCGTTCTGCGCCTCGGTGGCCCGCTCGTCGACGCCGGCGGCACCGAGGTCACGGCCTTGCGCGCGGCCGAGCTCGCACGCGACCTCGGTCGCCTCGACGGCGAGCTGGCAGCGTGGGCGCACGCGGGCGCAGAAACGGGAGCCGACCCGGCCTTCGTCGCCGCGAAGCGGAAGGAGCGCGAGGCGCTCACGGCCGAGCGCGCCTCGCTCGGCGCCAAGCCCTGGGCGCCGCCCGCGGCCGGTCCTTATTTCACCAACCGACTCATCGCCCTGCGGCGCAGCCTGCCGCGCGATCCGGTCATCGCCGGGGCGATGCGCGCGCTCGACGCCCGGATCGGACAGGTGAACCTGCGCGCGGCCGCGCCACCCCCGCCCGCCGAGCCGGGGCGGCCGTCGTACGTCGGCATGGACAAGTGCACGTCCTGCCACAAGCAGGCGGTGGCGCTGTGGCGCACGACCGTCCACGCCCACGCCTGGAAGACGCTCGCCGACGTCGGCAAGCAGGCCGACTACAAGTGCGTCGGCTGCCACGTCACCGGCTACGGCGAGATCGGCGGCTCGAGCCTGGGCTACACGCGCCGGCTCGAGAGCGTCCAGTGCGAGACCTGCCACGGGCCCGGCTCTGCGCACGTAGCCGGCAAGGGCCTCGAGGATCCGCCCGCGATCCGGCGCGACACGCCCACCTCCGTCTGCACGGGCTGCCACAACGAGCACCACTCCGACACATTTCAGTACGCGGCGTACCTGCGCGACGTCCTCGGCCCGGGCCACGCCGCCTCGGCGCGCGCCCGCCTCGGCGACGGACCCACGGGCCATGCCCTCCGCAGCGCGGCCCTCGCCAAGGCCAAGACCACCGGCGCACAGACGCTCGAAAAACTCTAGCGGTCACACGCCGACGGGCGCGGCGCCCGTGAGGAGCGTGTCGAGCAGCGCCGGCTCGATGTTCCCGCCGCTCACGACCACGACCGTGCGGCGCCCCCGAATGGCCGAGGCGT
The DNA here is from genome assembly GCA_035939455.1 of Polyangia bacterium. Lineage (GTDB taxonomy): Bacteria > Myxococcota_A > Polyangia > Fen-1088 > Fen-1088 > DASZFV01. Next base: position 11,849 of record DASZFV010000031.1, on the reverse strand, counting down.
CGTCGAGCAACGCGGCGAGCGCGGGCGCGGCCGAGGCCTCGCAAACAACGCCGAGCGTGCGGTAGGCGTAGACGATCGCGTGGCGGATCGCCAGCTCGCTGCACAGCGCGATCTCTGGGAAGTAGTCGCGCGCCATGCGAAAAGTCCGCTCCGAGACCGCGCCCTCGAGGCCCTCGGCGAGCGTGGGACCGCCCGCGTAGGTCGTGTACGCCCGGCCCTCGGCGAGCGAGAGGCGCATCGCGCAGTTCACCTCGGGCGAGGCGCCGAGCAGCTTGATGCCGCGCGGGACGACCTCGACGCCGATGCCGCCCGCGAGCCCACCGCCGCCCACGGGGATGACGATGGCCTGCACGTCGGGCAGCTGCGCGAGGATCTCTCGCGCGAGCACGCCGCCGTTGCCCGCGATGACGTGGTCATCGTCGAAGGCCGAGACGAAGACGACGTCGTCGGCCTCGGCGCCCCGGCGCCGCGCGGCGGCCTCGGCCTCGTCGTAGGTCGCGCCCGCGACCTCGACCTTGGCACCCAGCGCCGCGATGCCGGCACGTTTGACCTCAGGCGTTTGTGCCGAGACGAGCACGGTCGCGTCGATGCCGAACGCCTGCGCGGCGAGCGCGATGCCGAGGCCGTGATTGCCCGCCGAGGCGGCCACGACGCGCTTGGGCCGAGCGCCGCCCGCCTCGATGGCCAGGGCCGCGAGCCGCGCCGCCGCGCCGCGCAGCTTGAACGAGCCGGTGCGCTGCAGGTTCTCGAGCTTGAGCCAGACGTCGGCGCCCGTGCGGCGGCCGAGCGCGGGCGCGGGCACGAGCGGCGTGACGCGCGTGAGGCGACGGACGCGCTCGGCCACGGCGCCGCCCGTCACCTCGCGCCAGATGTCCGGATCGAACGCCCGCTCCATGCGCCGGCGAAAGTACCATGTCACGGCGCACGTCCACGGCGCACGTCGACGGAGCACGTCGACGTCCGGCCCCCAGCGCGGTAAGTGATCGGCATGTCCCTCGTGCCGGTCGCGAACCTGGACCGCCTCGTGCGCGGCGGCCACGTCGCGGCGGCCGACGCCGCGCGCACCCAGCATCTCTGGGACGAGATTCGCCGACTCAAACGCGATAAGAAGGCCTTCGTGCCCGCGCACAACTACCAGGTGCCCGAGGTGCAGGCCATCGCCGACACCGTAGGCGACAGCTTCGAGCTCGCCGTGCGCGCCCGCGAGCTCGAAGCGCGCCTCGTCGTGTTCTGCGGCGTGCGCTTCATGGCCGAGGGTTGTTACACGCTCGCGCCCGAGCGGCCGGTGTACCTGCCGAGCTTGCGCGCCCTGTGCTCGCTCGCCGAGGTCGAGGCCGACGACGTCGCCGAGCGCCAGGAGTTCCTGCGCGCCGCAGGCCGCCGCTTCGCGACTATGACGTACGTCAACACCTACGCGGACGTCAAAGCGCTCTCGGACAGCTGCTGCACGAGCTCGAACGCCGCGCGCATCGCCGACACGCTGGGCCTGCCCGACGTGCTCTTCGTGCCCGACCAGAACCTCGCGTACCAGGTCGCGCTCAAGACGCGCCGCATGTACCTGCCGCCCCCCGAGCCGAACAAGTTCCACCCGAAGGAGTATGCGGAGATGATCGAGCCGTACATCCGGGAGGGGGAACGCCAGGGTCTGCGCGGCAACGTCTTCGCGTGGGAGGGCGCGTGCCACGTCCACCACCAGATGACGGTGGAGGACATCGCGATGATCCGGCGCGACGATCCGGGCGCGGTCGTCATCGTGCACGGCGAGGTCCGGCCCGAGCTTCAGCGGCTCGCCGACGAGGTCCTCTCGACGTCGCAGATGGCGAAGTACGTCGACGCCCATCCCGACAAGAACCGCTACGCGATCCTCACCGAGTGCGGCCTCGTCGTGCGCCTCGAGCTCGACCACCCCGACAAGCAGTTCTACAAACCGTGCCGGCTCTGCCACTACATGAAGGCGATCGATCTCGAGAGCGTCTACACGACGTTGCGCGACGAGCCGCCCGACCAGCGCATCACGGTTCCAGAAGACGTGCGGGTCGGCGCGGCGCGCGCCATGCTGCGCATGATCGAGCTCGGCGCCTGACGCGCGGGCGCGCGCGAACTCAGGTCGTCGAGGTCGTCGAGGTCGGCGCGCATCCCGCTGGCGGGTCCTCGCAATAACAGGTCCGACAACCGCTCGGCCCCGTGCGCGAGCCGAAGGGGCAGCTCCTGCAAAGGACGTTCGGTGGCGCGCACGTCGCCGCCGCGCGGCAGGTGCATGTCTGACAGCTCTTGGCGTCGAGCACGTAGCCGTCGCCACAGACGCCGCAGGTGACGGCCGGGCAGCTCACGCCCGTCGTCCCAGCTGGGCAGCTCGCGGGCGGATTGCACGTGCACGTGGGGCAGCCGTCGGCGTCCGGGACGCTGCCATTCGAGCAAGCGGACGCGGCGCAGGTCAGCGCCGGACATTTCGTGCTGCAGGAGGGCCCATGCCACGCGCACGTGCCATCGGAGCCTCGCGTGCAAGCCGCGGGGATGATCGTCCCGGTCGGGCAGTACGGCTGCGCGTACGGGGGTGGCCCGCCGCACTCGGTCGGCGTGCACGCCGGCGGCGGCTTGCACTGACACGTCGGGCACCCGTTGGCGTCGACGACGTTGCCGTACTGACAGAAGATCGCACAGACCGGGCCGCACATGACGCCCGTTCCCCCGGCGCCGCCGTGACCGCCCACGCCGGCAGCGCCGGTCCCGGCACCGCCCGTCGCGCCGCCACTACCGCCGGTGCCCCGGGTTCCAGCGGCGCCCGTCGCGCCGGCGGCGCCCGTAGCGCCCCCGATGCCGATCATGCCGGCGACGCCTGTCGTTCCCGCGCTGCCCGTGCTTCCGGCGCTGCCCATGGTTCCAGCGCTGCCCATGGTTCCGGCGCTGCCGGTCGCGCCAGCGCCGCCGCTCTGGTGACCCGCCGCGCCGGTCGAGCCGCCGCTGCCCGTGCCCCCGCCGTCAGGCATCAACGTGATCGAGCCGCAGCCGACGCCCAGAGCCACGAGTGCAACCGTCGAGATCGAGCGCGCGCGCTCAGGCCGCGCCCTCATAGCGACGCCACCGGCGTGCATGAGCACGTCGGACAACCGCTCGGCGGCACCGCGGTTTGTGGCTGGGCGCTCTGCATCACCGGGCACGCGATGGCCGGGCAGACGTAGGGCGGACACGGGACGCACGTGGGACCGTGCCACGCGCACGTGCCGCTCGTGTCCCGGGTGCACGCCGCGGGATTGACCTCGCCGCTCTGACAGATCGGATACGCATAGGGCGGCGCCGGCCCGCACTCGGTCATCGTGCAGGCCGGCGGAGGATTGCACGCGCACTCGGGACAGCCGGTATTCGGATCGGTCACGAAGCCGTACGTGCAGGCGAGGTTGCAGGTGGCGCCGCCGCAGCCGCCGGCTCCTCCCATCCCGCGGCCCCCGCCGCCGCCCGCGCCACCGACGCCGCCCGCACCTCCGTGGCCGCCGCTGCCGGCGACACCCGTGCCGCCCACGCCACCCGCGCCCGCCGCGCCGGTGCCGCCCACGCCACCCGCGCCCGCCGCGCCGATGCCTCCCGCGCCACCTGCGCCCGCCGCGCTGGTGCCTCCCGCGCCACCTGCGCCCGCCGCGCCGATGCCTCCGGTGCCGCCTCCCCCGGTGACACCGCCCGTACCGGTCGCTCCTGCGTCACCGGAGCCGGCCCCGCCTCCGCTGCCGGTAGCTCCGGCGACGCCCGCGCTCCCCGTGGCGCCCGCGCTCCCCGTGGCGCCCGCCGCGCCCGTCGACCCACCCGCGTCGCCCGTGCCGCCGCTGCCCGCGCTCGCGTACCCAGCCGCTCCCGCCGAGCCCGTGCTCGTGGAGCCGCCGGCGCCGCCGCCGCCGTCCGGGTCGAGGCTGATGGAGCCGCACCCTGCGACGGCCACCAGCAAAGCGAAGGTCACGGAGGGCAACTGACGACGCGGCATCATGGAGGCTCCTTGGGGCGAAGATCGGAGGAGAGCCTCACCATTTTGCATCCAACGTGCCGCGAGCGATCAAGAAACCGTCGTGGCTCTCGCCCGAGATTCACGCCGCCGAGCCGCGAAAACGAAAGGCGCGGCGGGCGTGTCGCCTCAGAAAAATGAGGGAATCACGATCTTCTGGGAGACCGACGTCGGGGCCCGTGAAGGCGCCGCACGCACATCGGCGCCGCTTGATTTCTCGCCTAGGCGGCGATCTCGGCGGCGAGGTCGTACTCCGCCGAGTGGGTCACGCGCGCGCGCAAGAGCGTCCCCGCGGCAGGCGCCGCGCGCTCGCCCCCGTCCTCCGCGAACGACAGGTAAACCTGGCCGTCGATCTCGGGCGCCTGGCCCTCGTGGCGGCCCATGAGCAGGTACTCCGATTCGTCGGACGGTCCCTCGACGAGCACCTCGAGCAGACTTCCGCGCAGCGCACGCAGCTTCTTTTTCGAGATGTCGCGCTGTATGCGGAGCAGCTCGCGGCGGCGCGCGTCCACCTCTTTGGGCGGCACGCGCTTGGGCAGGAGCGCGGCCACGGTGCCCTCCTCGCGCGAGAAATTGAAGACGCCGACGCGGTCGAGCTCGGCCTCGCGCACGAAGTCGCAGAGGCGCTGAAACGACTCTTCGGTCTCGCCGGGGTGACCGACGATGAACGTCGTCCGCAGCGTCACGCCCGGCACGCGCGCGCGCACACGCTCGCAGAGATCGCGCACCTGCTTCTCGCCGTAGCCGCGCCGCATGGCCTTGAGCACGCCGCCGTCGACGTGCTGAATGGGCACGTCGAGGTACTTCGCGACGCGCGCCTCGCCCGCCACGACGTCGAGCAGCTCGTTCGTGCAGGCCGTGGGGTAGGCGTAGTGCAGACGGATCCAGCGCAGGCCCTCGACGCCACCGAGCGCGCGCAGGAGCGAGGCCAGATTCGGCAAACGAGCCGGCTCGTCGTTCGTCCCGGGCGCCTTCGCGGCGAGCAGATCGGTGCCGTACGTCGTGAGGTCCTGGGCGACGAGGCAGATCTCCTTGGCGCCGGCCGCGGCGAACGAGCGCGCCTCGCGCACGACGGACTCGGGATCGCGGCTGCGCTGCGGGCCGCGCAGCTTCGGGATGATGCAGAACGCGCACGGGCGATCGCAGCCCTCGGCGATCTTGACGTAGGCGGTGTGCGTCGCCATCGAGGGCAGGCGCGGCGCGATGTCGTCGTAGAGGAAGCGCGGCGTCTCGGCCACGCGCACGCGGCGGCCCGCGCCGCCGATGGCCTCGTTGATAGCGCCCACCTCGTCGGTGCCGAGGAAGTGGTCGACCTCGGGCATCTCACCCGCGAGCTCGGTGGGGTAGCGCTGGGAGAGGCACCCGGTCACGACGAGGCGGCGGCACGTGCCGGCCTCCTTGTGGCGCGCCATTTCGAGGATGGCGTCGATCGACTCCTGCTTGGCCTCACCGATGAAGCCGCACGTGTTGACGACGATGACCTCGGCGTCCTCGGGCGCTGCGACGATCGCGTGGCCCGCGCCCGTGGCGTGACCGAGCATGACCTCGGTATCGACGCGGTTCTTCGGGCAGCCGAGCGAGACGAAATGGACATTCATGGCGAGAAAGCGCGGCAGCTTAGCACTTATTTTATCTGGGACCCTGAAAGGGTCCCAGACCCCCTCCGCTCGCTCCGGCCGGCCGAGCCGGCCTCGCTCGGTAAACGAAAATGGCTGCGCGATGACCTTTACCGGCTTGAAAGACGCCAAAAACGCGGGTAGAGCCATCGTGCCATCGTGAACAGAGGATCGCTCGTCCTGATTTGTTCGTTCCTCGCTGGCGCGGCCTGTATCGCAGAACCCGCCATGATGGGCAAACCGGGCCAGATCGACGTCACGTCGAGTGGGATGGCCGGCAAGGGCGGGAATGACGAGGACGCGGGGGACCAAGGAACACAACCGAGGCGGAGACCGGGCGCGGGTGGCGGGTCGGCTGAACCCGCGGGCGCCGGCGGCGCCGAACCGGAACCGAGCGACGCCGGCAACGACGAGGATGGCGCGGGAGCGCCCTTTGCGGCGGGCGGCGCGGGAGCGGCCGGGACCGCGGGAGCGGCCGGGACCGCGGGAGCGGCGGGCGCGGCCGTTCAGACGGGCGCTGCGGGCGCTCGCGACGCGGATGCACCCGAGGTCGTTCCCGTCAGCACCAATCCCTGTGACCGGGCAAATTGGTCCTTCGTCCCGAGCGTCGTGTGCACGACGGCCTGCGCCAGCATGCCCGACTCGCTGAAGCTACCCGCCAACGCCATCGACGGCGACGTGGCGACACGCTACACGACCGGCATCGGACAGGGCAGCAAGGGGCCCGAGGTGGTCATCCTCAACTTCGCCAAGCCCGTGACGCTGACGGGAATCAACCTCCTCACGAACAACGGCGACGGCCCCGTCGGGTATGTCGTCGAGCATTCACTCGACGGTGCGAACTTCTTGTATTTCAGCTCCGGTGCCGCGGGCGTCGGCTCGGACAACCTCACCGTGACGTTCCCCGCGACGCGCATGCTCGCGCTGCGCATCACGCAGACCGGGGTGAAGCCCGCCAATTGGTGGTCGATTCACGAGCTGACCGTCCGCGGGTGCGCACCGGCGCCGTAGCGGAGCCCTGGCGGGCCTGGCTCAGGGAAACGGGAACACGTCGGCCGAGCCGAACTCGGAGACGAGGACGGTGACGTACTGGCGGACGACGTCGCGACGCGCGACGACGGCGCGGATTTCGGCGGGCGTGAGGATCTCGTACGGCGTGCCGGTCTCTTCGGCGAGCACGTGCTCGAGCGTGGGCACGCTGATGCGGTCGAGCGCCGCGTAGGTCGCGCGCGAGAAGCGCTGGGTCTTCATGAGCGCGTCGCGCGTCTTCTGCTTACCGAGCGGCTCCACGAAGAACGACATCGTGTTGTCCATGTAGTAGAGCTGCCGTCCGTCGGGCGACATCTTCATGTTGCCGCCCGAGAGCCGATCCGGGTTCGCCGTGAGGAAGTCGAACACGACGAGATCCGACAGCTGGGCGGCCATGTCACGTCGGGCGCTCGGGATGTTCTGGCCTTGCGAGAGCCAGGTCTGCGCGAGGCGCTGGCCCTCCGGCGTGTCGAAGCCCGAGTCCTTGATGACCGGGATCCAGTAAGACGCCGTGCCGACCACCTTGCCGCCCGGTCCGAAGATCGTCTCGGCCTGGATGCGGGGCAGGAGCGGGAGGCTCTCGGGGTGCAGGTGCGACAGCAGATCCTCGCGCAAGACGGCGCGCGGCGCCGCGGGCGGGACGGCGTTGAGGCCGAGGAGGCGGTTGAGCCGATAAGCCGCCACCTCCTTGCGCGGAATCGTCTGCGTGTTGGTTTGCGTGGGCTTCCAGGCGGCCCGGGAGCCGTCGGCGAACTCGATGCGGAAGGACAGCGACGAACCGCCGTGGTTCACCTTGAAGCGCACGATGGGCTGCGTTCGCACGCGTTCGAGCAGCAGCTCGTCGGACATGCCCATGAAAGTGCCCGAGGCCTCGAGCGCGATCCGCAAGTCGGGGAGCGCCGACAAGTCCCGGCGCGCCGCGAGCACCGGGGCGGCTCGGGCCTCGCGCGCCCGCGCCGCCAGGACGTCGCGCGCCTCCCGCTCGACGCGCACGGCGCCATAGCCGCCGCCGGCGCACAGCGTCGCCGCGATGGTCAGCTCGGCAAGGATGAGCCCGGGTAGGCGCACGGCCTTGGACTTTACCGCAGGAGAAGGCGCAATTCCCCTTTCGCCGCCGGGCGGCCGGAGCCCGCCGCCCGGGCCCACGGAGCTCAGCGCTCGAGGCGGCTAGGCGGCCACTCGACATCGCGCCCGAAAGCGATACGTTAGATTGACCGCCATGTCGTCGTCTCCCGCGTACGTTTGCTCCATGTGCCGCAAGCCAATCGCCGTCGGGGCCAAGGTCATCAAGTGCTCGGTGAGCACCTGCAACACGGGCCGCGTGAGGCTCGTGTTTTGCTCGGCCCCGTGCTGGGACAGTCACCTGCCCAACGCGCGTCACCGCAGCGCCTACTTCGTCGAGGAGATCGCGCGCCGCGAGTGAGCGCGGGCGCTCAGCGCGCCGAGACGGCCCGCTCGAGCGCGCGCGTGAGCGTGCCCTTCGAGGTGAATCCCACGAAGCTGTCGCGGATCGCGCCGTCCTTGCCGACGATGAACAGCGTGGGGAGCGCCCGCACCTTGTAACGGGAACCGAGCGCGCCGTCGTCGGAGACGTTCGGGTACGGGATGGGGTTCCGCGCGAGGAACTCTTGCAACGCCGCGGGGGAGAGATCGCCGTCGGAGTCGACGCCCACGAATGAGACGCCCTTGCCGCTCCACTGGCGGTGAAGATCATCGAGGATCGGCATCATGAGGCGACAGGGCGGGCAATAGGTCGCCCAGAAGTCCAGCACGACGACCTGGCCGCGCAGCGAGGCGAGCGCGATCGATCCCGGCTGCCCGTCGACGCGAGGAAGCGTGAACGTGGGCGCGGGCTGACCGCTGCGCACGGGCAGCAGGTCCCGCACGTGGCGCGCCGACCAGACGGCGTTGCCCGCGAGGCCGAGCGACGCAATGGCGGCCACGACCAGGCCGGCGAGGACGGCGGGCCGGCGCGGCTGCTCGAGGGCGGGCGCGGGGAACGCGCTCGTGCGCCGCCGCGCGACGAGGACGGCCCGCACGAACGCCGGCAGAGCGGCAGCGCCGGCGACGAGCTCCGGGACGAGGCGCGGCAGCGTGGGCCGGCCGGCGACGGCGTCGACGACGCGGAAGGCGGCGCTCGCGGCGAAGTACGGCGCGTAGCAGGCGGCGGCGAGCTCGAGATCGCGCGACGAATCGCGGCGCGCGCCCGCGAGCACCGTGATGACGACGGCCGCGGGTAACACGACCCAGGCGGCGGTCACGATCTCGTTCGCGACGACCGAGACGACGCGCAAGAGCGCATCCGACGTTGGCTCCGAAAGGCCCAGCAGGGCCTCGAGGAGCTGGGGAAAGCGAAAGGTCACGGCCGCGAGCGCGACGAGCCAGAGCGCGTCGCTGAAACCGCCGGCCTCGCGGTCGACGCGCTCGAGGGCCGCGCGCGGCGCGAGGAGGACCTGGCCGATGCGGCCGGGCAAGCCGCGAAGTGATCTCGAAGGCACCGATGCGGGCACGATGATCCTACCGGTTTCGCTCGTAGACGAGCGCGAGGCCCTGGAGCGTCAGCATGTCGTCACACTCGTCGATGGTGCGCGTCTCCTCGGCGATGAGCGCCGCGAGCCCGCCCGTGCCGACGACCCGTGGCGCGAAGTCCACCTCGGCCTTGATGCGGTCGACGATGGCGTCGACGAGCCCCGCGTAACCGAAGACGAGGCCCGCCTGCATGCTCGCCACCGTGTTGCGGCCCACGGCGACGCGCGGGCGCAAGATCTCGACGCGCGGTAGCTTCGCCGTCGCAGAGAAGAGCGCATCGGCCGAGACGGTGAGGCCGGGCGCGATGACTCCGCCGGCGTACTCGCCGCGCGAGGTGACGACGTCGAACGTCGTCGCCGTGCCGAAGTCGACCACGATCGCGCCGCCCGGCCAGCGCTTGTACGCCGCGACGGCGTTGACGATGCGGTCGGCGCCCACCTCGTGCGGGTTCTCGTAGAGGATCGGCATGCCCGTCCTCGTGCCGGGCCCCACGACGAGCGGCTCGACCTTGAAGTGGCGGCGGCAGAGCTGCTCGATGGGGAAGAGCACGGGCGGTACGACCGAAGACACGACGACGGCGCTCACGGCGCGCATCTGGACGCCCGCGAGGCGGAAGAGCTCCGAGAGCAGCGCCGCGTACTCGTCCCCCGTGCGCGCCGCCCGCGTCTCGAGTCGCCAGTCGGCTCGCAGCGCAAAGGGCTCACCCGAGCGAAGGCCGGCTTCGGCGGCCACAGCGAGCACCTGGGGGTTCGGGACCCTCTCAGGGTCCCGAACGAGATCGAACAACCCGATGGCGATGTTGGTGTTGCCGATGTCGATGGCGAGCAGCATCACGGGCCTCCTAGGCTAACATGGGGACCGATGGCTGCCGGTCCCACGACGCGGAAGAACGGGCCCGCCCTCACGCTGGGGCTGCTCGCGGCCTTCGCCTTTTGCATCTTCGCGGCGTTCTGGCTGCTCGACTACTTTGTCTTCGATGCCGCGCACCATGGCGCCAAGGGTCCCGTCGCGCTGCTGTTCGACTACGACGCCGAGACGATGCAAAACGCGCTCGGCAGCCTCGCGCAGGTCATCGCGGCCGTGCTCGGCATCGCCATCACCGTCGTCTCGATCGTCGTGCAGCTGGCCGCCAATCGCTATACGTCGCGCGTGACTGACATGTTCTTCCACGACCGCACGAACCTCGCCGTCATGGGCTTCTTCGTGATCGCCTGCATCGAGGCGCTCTGGGTGAGCTTCGGGGTCGGCAAGGACTACGTGCCGCAGGGGACGATCACGGCGGCGCTGCTCATGGCGACGGCGAGCCTCCTGCTCCTCGTCCCTTACTTCGCGTACGTCTTCGACTTCCTCGATCCCCAAAAGGTGATCGCGCGGCTGGGTGCCCAGACGCTCCAGAGCGCGGCGCCGCACAAGCGGCCCGCCGCGTCCGCGGCCGACGGCGCGGCCCTCGAGGCGCGCCAGATGCTGGCCGTGAGCGGCCTCGAACAGCTCGCCGGGATCGCCATGAACGCGCTCGCGCAGAAGGAGAAGACGATCGCCACCGACGCGACCGTCGCGCTCCGCACTGTCCTCGTCGACTACCTGCCCGAGAAGCAGGGGTTGCGCCCGGCCTGGTTCGGCCTCGGGCGCGTGCTGCGCGCGCACCCCGACTTCGTCGCCATGACGCCCGAGTCTCTCGAGGATCTGGCGCGCGACCACACATGGCTGGAGTGGATCGGCCTGCGCCAGATCCGCGAGGTGTTCGGCGAGGCGCTCAAGACGCTGCCCGAGATGACCCACGTCGTCGCCATCGACACGCGCTACGTCGGCGAGGCGGCCATCGTCACCCGGGATCGGGAGGTCCTCGCCCTCACGATCAAGTTCATGAACACCTACCTGCGCGCGGCCCTGAACGCGCGCGACGTGCGCACCTCGTACAACGTCTTGCACCAGTACCGCCAGCTCGCCGAGGCCATGCTGCGCGTGCCCGGCGCCGCCGTCCCTTGGCTCACGGCGATGCTCGAGGAGGTGGCCGTCCACTTCAAGTACTACGCCCAGCTCGCGCACGGGATGGGCCTCGGGTTCGTCACCGAGACGGCCGCCTACGATCTGTGCTCGCTGTGCGAGCTCGCGAGCGACCTCGTGGCGCCGTCGCACGACCGTCTGCTCGCGATCTTCCTCGAGATCGACAAGGAGGCCGAGACGACGGCCGAGGAGAGGGCACTGCGCGGCGTGCGTAAGGCGCAGGCGAAGCTCGCGACCTTCTACCTCCTGCGGGGACAGGCGACGCACGCGCAGGCCATTTACGAGGACATGGCGCAAGAGTCTCCCGAGCGGCTCCGCTCGATCCGCGACGAGCTGCTGGCCGTGACCTCGAAGCACTTCTGGGAGGTCGTCGACCGCGGCACGAACTTCGACTACATCGACGAGACTCGAAAGGAGAAGCTGCGCGAGTTCTTCGGGCGCTTCGAGGCGCTCGCCAAGCTGCCCGCGCGCGCGCGCGGCACCGGCCCGTACCGCGTCACCGGGCCCTGACCCCCTAAAATTCGATCTGGGCGCCGATCTCGACGACGCGGTTGGGCGGGATCGCGAAGAACTCGGTGGCCGAGCGGGCGTTGCGCGAGAGGAAGCGGAAGAGCGCGCGGCGCCAGCGCGCGAAGCCCTTGCCCGACGTCGGCGTCGCGATGAGCGTCTCGCGGCCCACGTAG
>DASZFV010000030.1:0-3686 GCA_035939455.1 Polyangia bacterium | reverse complement strand
CCGCGCGCCTCGCGCGCCTCGCGGCCGCCGGCCTCGACAGCCTGCAGCTCTCCGTGCAGGATACGGACGGCGAGGGCGGGCGCTGGATCGCGGGGCGCGACTGTCTGCCCGCCAAGCTCGAGGTGGCGGCCGCGGCGCGCGCGCTCGGGCTTCCGCTCACGCTCAACGTCGTCATCCACCGCGGCAACATCGCGCGCGTGCCGGAGTTCGTCGCCCTCGCCGAGCGCGTGGGCGCCGAACGGCTCGAGCTTGCGAACACCCAGTACCTCGGCTGGGCGCTCGTGAACCGCGAGGCGCTCCTGCCGTCGCGCGCCGCGCTCGCGGGGGCCCGCGCCGTCGCCCTCGCGGCGCGCGAGCGCCTGCGCGGCAAGATCGAGATCCTCTTCGTGCGCCCCGACTACGACGTCGGCCGCCCGCGCGCGTGCATGGACGGCTGGGCGCGGCGCTACCTCGTCGTCACGCCCGACGGCACGGCGCTGCCCTGTCACCAGGCGGCGTCGATCACGACGCTCGCGTTCGAGAACGTCCGCGACCGCGCGCTCGGCGAGATCTGGACTGACTCGCCGGGCTTCCGCGCCTTCCGAGGCGAAGCCTGGATGCCCGAGCCATGCCGCTCGTGCGACGAGCGGGCGCGCGACTTCGGCGGCTGCCGCTGCCAGGCCTTCGCGCTCGTCGGCGACGCGGGCGCCACCGACCCGGCCTGTGACCTGGCGCCCAGGCACGACCTCGTGCTCGCGGCGCGCTTCGCCGCCGAGCGGCACGCGCCGGCGAGCCCACCGCCCCTGCGTCTGCGGCGCATGCGCACGCCCTGACGGGGCGTCCTTTTCCGCGCCTGGAAACTGAGCTAAATACACGGCTCCCATGGCCGAGCTCCCCAAGATCTACGAACCGTCGGCCATCGAGGCGCGCTGGTACGCCGATTGGATGGCGCGCGGTTACTTTCACGCGGACGCCTCGGCGCCCAAGGCCCCGTTCGCGATCGTCATCCCGCCTCCGAACGTCACGGGCTCGCTGCACATGGGTCACGCCCTCGGCCAGACGATCGAGGACATCTTCACGCGCTGGCGTCGCATGGCCGCCTACAACGCCATGTGGCTGCCCGGCACCGACCACGCGGGCATCGCGACGCAGATGGTGGTCGAGCGCGAGCTCAAGGCCAAGGAGGGCAAGAGCCGCCACGACCTCGGGCGCGCCGAGTTCGAGAAGCGCATCTGGGACTGGCGCGGGCGCATGGGCGACCGCATCCTCGACCAGCTCAAGACCCTCGGCTGCTCGCTCGACTGGCAGCGCACGACGTTCACGATGGATCCCCCGTACTCGGCGGCCGTCATCGAGGCCTTCGTGCGCCTGCACGAGGAGGGCCTCATCTACCGCGCCAAGCGGCTCATCAACTGGTGCCCCTCCTGCCGCACGGCGCTCTCCGACCTCGAGGTCGACTACGACGAGGGCGTGCGGGGCGAGCTCTACGAGTTCGCCTACCCGCTCGCCGACGGCTCGGGCGAGATCGTCGTCGCGACGACGCGGCCCGAGACGATGCTGGGTGACACGGCCGTGGCCGTGCACCCAGACGATCCGCGCCACCAGTCGAAGATCGGGAAGATGCTCGAGCACCCGTTCGTCGACCGCGACCTCCCCGTGATCGCCGACGCCATCCTCGTCGACCCGAAGTTCGGCACGGGCGCCGTCAAGGTGACACCGGCGCACGACCTCAACGACTTCGAGACCGGCCAGCGGCACAACCTGCCCATGATCTCGATCTTCGACGAGGCGGGCATCGTCAACGCCGAGGGCGGCGAGTTCGCGGGGCTCGACCGCTTCAAGGCGCGCAAGGCCGTCAAGGCGCGCCTCAAGGAGCTGCGGCTCGAGCGCGGCGCGAAGCCGCACGTGCACGCCGTGGGGCGCTGCCAGCGCTGCGAGACCGTCGTCGAGCCCATGCTCTCGACGCAGTGGTTCGTCAAGATGGCGCCGCTCGCCAAGCCCGCCATCGAGGCCGTCGAGCAGGGCAAGACGAAGTTCGTCCCAGAGAGCTGGTCGAGGACGTTCTTCCACTGGATGTACAACATCCGCGACTGGTGCATCTCGCGGCAGCTGTGGTGGGGCCACCGGATCCCCGTGTGGTACTGCGGCAAGTGCAAGGAGATGACGGTCGCGCGCGCGACGCCGAACTTCTGCGGCCACTGCGGGGCGGGCGCCGACGCACTCGTGCAAGACGAGGACGTGCTCGACACTTGGTTCTCCTCGTGGCTGTGGCCCTTCGCGACGCTCGGCTGGCCCAACGAGACGCGCGAGCTCAAGACCTTCTACCCGACGACGGTCCTCGACACGGGCTACGACATCCTCTTCTTCTGGGTGGCGCGCATGATGATGGCGGGCCTGCACTTCATGAAGAAGGTCCCATTTCGGACGGTTTACCTGCACACGATGGTCACCGACGACAAGGGCGAGAAGATGTCGAAGGTCAAGGGCAACACCATCGACCCCGTCGACGTCATCCAGCAGCACGGCGCGGACGCGCTGCGCTTCGCGCTGGCCTGGCTCACGACGCCCGCGGCCCAGGGCAAGAACATCAAGTTCTCGATCGCGAACGTCGAGGACGCGCGGCGCTTCGCCAACAAGATCTGGAACTCGGCGCGCTTCGTCCAGATGAACCTCGAGGGCTACGACGCCGACCGGTTCGCCGATCAGGTGGCCGACGGCCCCGATCACGCCGAGCTCGATCTGCCCGAGCGCTGGATCCTCTCGCGCGTGCAGCGGGCCGCCGAGGAGGTCGACACGGCGCTCGAGGAGTACCGCATCGCCGACGCCGCACAGGCCGCCTACCACTTCGTTTGGAACGAGCTGTGCGACTGGTACATCGAGCTCGCGAAGACGGGCCTTCTGCGCGCGGCGCCCGGCACGGAGGCGCGCCTCAAGGTCCAGGGCGCGCTCGTCACGGCGCTCGAGACCGCCATGCGGCTCCTCCACCCGTTCATGCCGTTCATCACCGAGGAGATCTGGCAGCAGCTTCCCAAGGGCTCAGGCGCCCCGCAGAGCATCATGATCACGCTCTATCCCGTGCGCGACGTGCGCTTCTACGACGACGCCTCGGAGTCGTCGATGGCGCTCGTGCAGAAGGTCATCGTCGCGATCCGCGCGATCCGCGGCGAGAAGAACATCCCGGGCCCCGCGAAGATCACGGCGCTGCTCGCCGTGACGGACGACTACAAGAAAACGATCCTCGAGGGGTACAAGCAGATCATCGCCGAGCAGGCGCGCTGCAGCGAGGTGCGCGTGCGGCGCTCGGGCGCCAGCTTCTCGGGCGAGTTCTCGCTCGACAACACGGCGATGGGTATGGCGGGCGACGTCGAGGTCATGGTGCCGCTCGACGGCCTCGTCGACGCCGAGTCCGAGCGCGACAAGCTCGACAAGGAGCTCGGCAAGGTTAAGATCGACCGCGACTACCTCACGAAGAAGCTCTCGAACGCCAAGTTCGTCGAGCGCGCGCCGCTCGAGGTGCTCGACAAGGATCGCGCGCGCCTCGCCGAGCTCAAGGCCGCCGTCGACCGGCTCGAGGCGGCGCTCATGCGGTTCGGGCCCAAGAAGAGCTGATTCATCGATCGCGAGGAAGCGGGATAGCAGCGTTCAAGCAGGAAATCCGGTTCGCCCGCTCTGCGGACGGCACGCGGCCCGCCTACGCCGTGCACGGC
>DASZFV010000029.1:0-3882 GCA_035939455.1 Polyangia bacterium | reverse complement strand
CTGGACGCGGGAGCGGAACGCGAGCTGGTGCTCGACCATGGCGTCGAACGGCGCGAGCAGCGCCGCAAAGCGCGCCTCGTCCGCCTCGAGGTCACCCTCCGCCTCGAGGGCTCTCAGCGCCAGCGCGATCGCTTCGATCGTCGCGACGCAATGCTCGTGCGGCTCGCGCCGGATGCGGTAGCGGCTCGGCGTCACGGGCGCGAGGCGCAGCTGCGGCAACGCCGCCAGGCGGGGGTTGCGCCGCAGGAGCTTCCCCGCTTGCCACCAGGTCCCGTCGAGTACGACGAGCGTGATGGGACCAGGCGGGCGCGCCTCGGCCAAGTCGAGGGCGTCCGGTCCCGGGAACAGAAGATACGGCGGCGGCCCGCCGTCGTTCCCCGATAGGACGTCGTTCACGACGGGGTCGGCCTGGAAATCGACGGCGCGTCGGAGGATGGCGTCGGGCAAGCTGAGCCGCGCCAGGCGCGCCGTGTTGATCGGGACGTGGCGCTCGCGCGGATGCTGCAGGATGAGCACGCGGGTGCGCGTCCGGAGCGGCCTGACGTAGGCGCAGACGCAAACGACCGGCGGCCGCGCGCAGCCGTCGCACATCGCGCGCTTGGGGGCGGTGGACACGCCCCACCGTAACAGCTACGGGCGCGCGGTGGACACCCGATCCGGTTCCTCCCCCTTCCCGGACAAAGTGGTGGAACTGCGGGGAAAATGGACGAGCTCTTTGCGACCTTGCCTCAACCACCTGATAGAACTGTGAAATCAGCTTTGGGGGCGGCGGGGCGATGTCGTTTTTTTGAAGTTCATATGAGCGGTTTTCCCCCTTTCATACAACTGGTTACGGAGCAGTGCCCCTACCCGCGCGTTGGCCGCGTACTCAAAAGGAGGTCCCCATGCACCGTGACCGCATCACCCTCGCTCTCTTTTCGCTCACGCTGACGCTTGGCGCGGCCGTGGGCTGCACCGACTCGGAGGCGATTGGTCCCAGCTTGAACCACGTTCAGACAGGCGCCGCGGGAAGCAACGGGACGGGGGCGGCCGGCAGCACGGGGACGGCCGGCAGCACAGGCACGGCCGGCACGGACCCGGGAAGCTTCACCGGGGCGGCCGGCAGCGCGACGGGCGGAGCCGGAATTGGTGCGGCTGGCAGCGGTGTCGACGCGGGGGTGGACAGCGGAGCGGCGACGGGCGCGGCTGGGAGCAACGCGGACGGCGGCGCAGGCACGGGCGGCGGCGCGATGGTCAGCTTCGCGACCGACGTCTATCCGATTATCATGGCGAAATGCATGCCGTGCCACACCAAGACCGCCAGTCCAGATGGCATGCTCGCCATGAGCAGCGCCACGGCGGCCTACACGAGCCTCCTCGGCAACGCCGCGACCGGCGGGGCCGCCATGACCAATACGACCTGCAAGCTGCTCGATGCGAAGAAGCTCCGCGTCGAGCCCGGCGATCCGACTCACAGCTACATGTACATCAAGGTCACGAACAGCGACCAGCAGCTCAGCGCCCAGACCTGCGGCCCCGCCATGCCCGAGACCGCGTCGAATCTCGTCCTCACGACCGCCCAGAAGACGACGATCCACGACTGGATCATGGGCGGCGCCAAGCCGTAACCGACGACTGACTCGCATCACCCTGAATCGGCCGCGTCGCGAGGCGCGGCCGATTTCGGATTTCTGGGTCAGCGCGCCGAGCGCTCGAGCGCGGCGAGCACGTCCGCAACGAGCTCGTCGGTGTCCTCGAGGCCCACGGCGTAGCGCACGAGATCGTCCGAGATGCCGACCGCCTCGCGCTGCTGCGTCGAAAGCTCGAAGTAGCTCATGAGCGCGGGCTGCTCGATGAGCGACTCGACACCGCCCAGGCTGGGCGCGATGCGCGGAATGCGGCACGCGTCGACGAAGCGCGAGACGTCGTCGAGGCTACCCTTGACGGCGAACGTGACGATGCCGCCGAAGCCCGTCATGAGCTCGCGCGCGACGCCGTGGCTCGGATGCGAAGGCAGGCCCGGGTACCAGACGCGCCTCACGCGCGGATGCGACTCGAGCGCGGTCGCGAGCGCGAGCGCGCTGCGGTTCTGCTGCGCCACGCGGACGGCCAGCGTCTTCATGCCGCGTAGGACCAGATAGGCGGCGTGCGGATCGAGGATCGCCCCCGTGACGTCGCGGAGCTCGCGCAGAAGCGAGACGAGCGGCGCCGGCCCCGCGACGAAGCCCGCGAGGACGTCGTTGTGCCCCGAGAGGTACTTCGTGCCGCTGTGGGCGACGAGGTCGATGCCGTAGGCGGCGGCCTTCATGTTGACGGGCGTCGCGAAGGTCGCGTCGATGAGCGTCTTGATGCCGCGCTCGCCGCACAGCTTCGCGAGGCGGCGCAGGTCGACGACGCTCTGGTAGGGGTTGGTCGGCGCCTCACTCACGACGAGTCGGGTCTCGGGTCGCAACGCCGCGGCGAGCGCGGCGAGATCGCCGGGCGGCACGAGCGTCGAGGCGACGCCGAAGCGCTCCAGCACCTTGCTCACGAACTGCCGCGTGCGCCGGTAACAGTCGTTGAAGAGAACGACGTGCGCGCCCGCGCGCGTGAAGGCGAGGATGGCCGTCGTCATGGCCGCCATGCCGCTCCCGAAGGCCACGGCGTCCTGCGTGCCCTCGAGCGCGGCGAGCTTCTGCTCGGCCGCGCGCACCGTCGGGTTGCCGTAGCGCCCGTACTCCTCCCGCGTGACCTTGCCCTCCATGTAGTCCGTGAGGGCGCGCGTGTCGGGGAACGTATACGTGGCCGTCTGAACGATGGGCTCGGTGAGCGCGTGTCCCGGGCGCGCGCGGTCCTCGCCGCCGTGCACGGCCAGCGTCGCGGCCGTCTTGCCGGGGGGCTGATCTTTCTCTCGTTCGCTCATGGGGGTCGGGGCTCGACGGGTGAGGGTTCGCCGCCCTTCAAGGGGCGCGGCGGCGGAGGTAGTTGAGCACATCGATCCGCGTGATGAGACCCAAAAAGCGACCGTCCTCGACGACGAGCGCCACCATGCCCCTCTCGAAGATGGGCAGGATCTCGGGCAACGGCGTGCTCGGTGCCACCGTCTCGAGGCGGCTCGTCATGAAGTCGCGCACCGACCGGCGGAAGGCCGCGGGGTCCTGGCTCACGGCGAGCAGCAGGTCGGACTCGTCGAGGATGCCGGCGATGTGTCGCTCGGCCGGCGCTGTGTGGTCGAGCACGGGTAGCTGCGAGACGTCGTAGAGCTTCATGCGCGCGTAGGCCACCGTGAGCGTGTCGGTGGGCGCCACGGCCACGATCGCGCCCTCGGCCGAGCGCGAGATGAGGTCGCGCAGGTCGCCGCGCACGGGACCGGGCAGCAGACCCTGGTCGCGCATCCAGTAGTCGTTGAACATCTTCGAGAGGTATTTATTGCCGCTGTCGCACACGAGCGTGACGACGCGCCGAGGCTCGGTCTGCGCGCGACAGTGGCGCAGCGCCGCCGCGACGAGTGTCCCCGACGACGAGCCCGCGAGAATGCCCTCGCCGCGCAGGAGCGCGCGCGCCGTCATGAGGCTCTCCTCGTCGGGGATCGTGTAGGCGTGCCTGACGCGCGAGAGGTCGGCGATCGACGGCACGAAGTCCTCGCCTATGCCCTCGACGAGCCAGGAGCCCGCCTGCCCCACCTGCCCGGTCGCGACGTACTCGGCCAGGATCGACCCCGCCGGATCGGCGAGCACGATCTCGACCTTCGGCGCCACGCGCGCGAAGTAACGTGACAGGCCCGTGATCGTGCCGCCCGAGCCCACGCCGCACACGACGGCGTCGAGGCGCCCGTCCATCTGGCGCCAGATCTCGGGGCCGGTCGTCTTCTCGTGCGCGAGCGGGTTGGCGGGGTTCTCGAACTGATTGACGTAAAACCCGCCC
>DASZFV010000028.1:0-5324 GCA_035939455.1 Polyangia bacterium | reverse complement strand
GAGGAACAGCTGCGCTCGTTCGACCTCGTGATCTTTCAGAACTTCAACTTCGCTCCCTATGGCGTCGAGCCCTTCCTGCCGGGCGTGCGCGACTACGTCGAGGGCGGCGGCGCCATCGCCATGATCGGCGGCGATCTGTCGTTCGCGAGCGGCGGCTACGGGCTCACGCCGCTCCGCGACGTGCTGGCCGTCGAGCTGCCGCCCACGCCGCCCACGCTCACGGGCGCCCCCGACGCGGACCTGACGACTGACGCGTTCAAACCGCGCCTGACCCCCGAGGGTCGCGGCCACCCCGTGACGTCGCTCCTCCTCGACCCGCGCGACAACGACCTGCGCTGGGCGCGCCTCCCCGCGCTCGAGGGCATCAACCGCGTGCCGCGCGCGCGGCCCGGCGCGGCGACGCTGCTCGCGCACCCGACCCTGAAGACGGTCGACGGTAAGCCGGCGCCCGTGCTCGTCGCGAGCGACATCGGCAAGGGCCGCTCGCTCGCGCTGCTCACGGACACGGCGTGGCACTGGGGCCTGCCCGCGGCGGGCGAGGGCGACGACGGACGCGCGTTCCAGCGCTTCTGGGAGAACGCCATCCGATGGCTCGTGCGCGATCCGGCGCTCACGCTGCTCCGCATCGAGCTGGACCGCGTCGAGTACCGCCGCAACCAGCCGCCCGTCGCGCGCGTGCGCGCCATGCACGGCGACTACTCGCCCGCCCAGGGCGTCGAGGTCACGCTCGACGTGCGCGCCGCCGAGGGGCCGACCGACGCCAAGCCGCTGCGCGCGCTCACGGGCACGACCAACGCCGACGGCGAGGCGCAGATCGACGTCGGCGCGCTGCCGCCTGGCGCCTACCGCGTCGCGGGCCACGCCAGCGTCGACGGCCACCCCGTCGCCGAGGAGAAGACGTTCGTCGTGCGCGCCGAGGGCCGCGAGCTCGACGACGTCGCGGCGCGCGACAAGGTCCTGCGCGAGCTCGCGCAGGCGAGCGGCGGCGATTATCGCTTCGAGGACTTCGGCCACCCGGCCGTGCGGGCGCCCCGGGAGGTCCGCGTGGGGCGGCACCGGACCGTCGAGCTCTGGTCGAACCCCTTGCTGCTCCTGGCGGGCCTCGGCCTCCTGACCTTCGAGTGGTACCTCCGCCGCCGCGCCGGCCACAGCTGACGCCCGCGGGGGAGCTCGTCTACGAAGAAGGCGAGTCGGGTTTGAGGGCGCCCGTGATGGCGCGGCGGCGGCGCGGAGCGCGGCGGCGGCGGGAGAAGACGAAGAGGACGCCGAGCGCGGGGAGCGCACCCGCGAGGCCGAAGGCGCTCGACGCCACGGCGCAGCCCGCCATGTTCGGCGTCGTCGCGTCGAGCGTGCCCTTCACGATCGGGGCGTTGATCGAGACGGTCTGCTTGGTGACGTTGCCGGACCCGTCGATGGCCGAGACCGTGATGGTCTGGTGTCCGCTGATGTTCGTGAGGTCCCACTCGAAGGGCGGCGCGTACGACGTGGCCTTGAGCCCCTGCGGCGCGATCTGCACCTGCACCTCGGCGAGATCGCAGTCGTCCTTGGCGTCGACGCGCAGCGAGAAGTTCTTGTCGACCGCCGCGTTCTGGGCCGGGTCGAGGATCTTCAGCGTGGGCGGGACCGTGTCGTCCATGCAACCGAACGCCGACGGCTTCGGACCGCCCGGCCACGCGCCGAGCCGATCCTTGAGCATCTGATACGAGTTCTGCGAGGCGCGATCGCAACGATCGCCGTCGATCGGGAGATCCTTGTCCTGGAACCCGTCGCAATCGGAGCAGATGCTCGGGTACATGATGTCGGTGTCGCTCGTGACGTGCTCGAGGCCCACGAGGTGGGCCTGCTCCTGCGCGATGATGACGGCGGTCTGCTTGGCGCTCTGGCCGCCGAGGAACGTGTACGAGACGCCGCCCTCGATGTCCTTGCAGAGGAAGGGCGCGACGCCCGCGACCTTGGTGGCGACGTTGCACCACGCGCCGCCGCCTGACGTGACGACCTCGGTGTAGAACTTGCCCGACGTCGGTCGCGTCAGCGTGAAGACGATATTCATGTCCGCGTACCACTTGTCGAGGTACGTCTGGATCTGGCGCTGGCACTCGGCGAGCGTGGGCGCGAACGTGCAGTTGAACTTGGGCGGCGTGCCCGCGCACGCGTTCACGTCGGTCGTGGGCAGGTCCTTGCCCGTCGCGTAGAAGAGGTAGAAGACCCTCGGCTCGCCCGCCGCCGGCGTTCCGCTGCTGTTGCCCGAGGACAGCGCGCTCTGCACGCGCTCGACGCCGGCGCCGCTGCTCGTGCTCGACGGCATCGCCACCATGTCGCCGCCCAGCGAGGCCGCCGTCGGATCGACGAGCGCCTGCGTCTGACTGTCGATCTGGGGACCGACGCCCGAAGGCTGCCACTCTTCGCCGCCGCAGCCGACCGCCACGAGCGACAAGAAGCAAGCAGCGCCGAGGGCCGACGCGACGAAGCCCCGCGTCCAGGGGGCCTTCATCGCTGCGTGCTTTCGAGCCTTCACGTCACTCCTCCCGAACCGCGCTCGCGGTTGGCTATGCGCGCCGACCTATGGCAGGGTCTGCACTCTGGACATCGGGAGAACGCCGCCGTGACTTGACGGTGCGACACGGCCCCACCCACGCTCGAGGTCGGAAGATTCCATGGCAGCAGCAGACACGTTCGTGAGCGAGCTCGACGCGAAGAACCAGATCTCTATCCAGCGCGTCATCGAGGCTCTCGGAACCGGCCTCGCCAAGGAAGGCTTCGAGGTCACTGACGTCCTGCGCCTCGTCATCAAGACGACGATCGAGGCGGCCGAGGTCGCGGCCCTCTGGGTGGCCGACTGCGAGGATCTCGAGATGAAGCTCTCCCTCGCCGAGCAGTGCGGCGACGGTGCCCGCCAATGCCGCGAGGTGACAGCGCGCCTCGACACCTTGGGCCAAGGGTCCTACGATCCCCGGTCGGGCGGTTACTCGAAGCTGTTCGCCTTTCTGCGCTCGCTGCAGACTCCCGAGGAGCGGGCGGCGGCCGGCTACGTCACCTCCAAGGCGCTGTCGATGGCGCGGCTCAACGCGCTCGCGGCGACCTGCCGCGAGAAAGGCGACGGCCAGACCGCGAGCCTGCTCGCCGACACCCTCCTCTCGCAAGAGCGCCGTTACTACGAGGAGGGCAAGGTCCTCCTCACGGCCGTGGCCACGAACGAAGAGAGCCAGGCGCGGGGGCGACGCTCCGCCTATCGGACGCTCGAGCTCGCGACCGAGATGGTCGAACCGCTGCAGCTCCGCAAGCTGCTCCCCAAAAAACGGTAAGAGGTCTTATATTCAGCAGGCATGTCGACCGCGAGGGGAGCGCTGACCTTACCCTCGCAGTTCGGCCGCTACACGCTCCTCGAGCGCCTCGCCGTCGGCGGCATGGCCGAGGTCTTTCGCGCCAAGATCAGCTCGTCGCACGGCTTCGAGAAGATCCTCGTCATCAAGCGGATCCTCCCGCACCTTGCCGCAGACGCGAACTTCGTCTCGATGTTCATCGACGAGGCGAAGCTCACGGCGCAGCTCACGCACCCGAAGATCGTCCAGATCCTCGACTTCGGGGACGTGGGCGGCCAATACTTCATTGCGCTCGAGTACGTCGACGGATCGGATGCGCTCGGGCTCCTGCGCGCCACGGCGCAGCGGCGCCTGTTCGTCCCGCGGCAACTGGCCGTGTTCGTCGTCAATGAGGTGCTCGAGGCGCTCGATTACGCGCACAACGCCCGCGACATGGAGGGCAAGCCGATGCACATCGTGCATCGCGACATCTCCCCCTCGAACATCTTCCTGTCGAAGCGCGGCGACGTGAAGCTCGGCGACTTCGGGATCGCCCACGCGCAAAGGCGCGAATCGAAGACCCAGGCCGGCACGCTCAAGGGCAAGTACGGGTACATGTCGCCCGAGCAGGTCGTGGGCCAGCAGGTCGACGAGCGCAGCGATCTGTTCGGCATCGGCGTCGTGCTCGCCGAGATGCTCATGGGCCGGCGGCTCTTCACGGCCGCCAACGACCTCGACGTGTTGCTCATGGTGCGCGACGCGCGCATCGAGCGCCTCGCGAAGTACGGCCGCGATCTGCCGCCCGCGCTCGATCGGATCGTGCGGCGCGCCCTGCAGAAGGATCCGCGCGAGCGCTTTCCCACGGCCGCGGCGTTTCGGGACGCGCTCGCCGACTACCTCTACGAAGCCGGGCAGCGCGTGGGCCCGCCGGATCTGCGCGCTTTCCTCGGCGATCTGCTCGATCCGAGCCCCGAGGCCGCCGAGCGGCCGCCGCGGGACGCCCTCAAGGTGGGGGAGGCCAGCGCCCACGCGGCCGCGCGCGGCGCCGCCGGCGTCGGAGTCGTCAGCGAGGCGGCTGACGTCGTCAACACGGAGCGCACGTCCGCCGACGAGCCGGATCTGGCGGCGCTCATGGCGGCGGGCCTCCTCGAGACGACGCGCGAGGTCCCCCCGGGCGCCGTCCCCATCGCGCGCGCGTCGCCCGCGGGCGACGCCGGCGCGCTCGCGGATCCGCCGACGTCGCAGCTCGGTCCAGCGCTGACCACGGTCGACGACGGCTGGCCCGCCGACGAGCAGAACGAGCGCTCGTCGGTGCGTGGGTTCACGCCCGCGGCCCAGGCGCGCCCGCCCGTGCGTCCCGTGGGCGGGATGTCCGGAGGGCCGCACCCCGGCGTCGGCAAGTTCATCTCGGGCGCTCCCAAGAGCCCGCCCGACAGCGCCGGCGACGTAAGCGTCATCACCCCCATGCGTCTGTTCTGCGATCTGGCGGTCGCGGGCGAGACGGGCCTGCTGCGCTTCGAGGTGCCTGGGACGATCAAGGAGGTCTTCCTCGTCAAGGGCGCGCCCGAGTCGGTGAACTCGAGCCTGTCGAGCGAGCGCTTCGGCGAGTACCTCGTGGCTAAGGAGGTGCTGGGCCGCGGCGACCTCGAGTTCGCGCTCGGCATGCTGCCGCAGTACAACGGCAAGCTGGGAGACACGCTCGTCGCGCTCGGTCTGCTGAAACCGCTCGACGTCTTCCGTCTTCTGTCGCAACAGGTCCGCGATCGCGTCATCGACGTCTTCGGCTGGACGGAGGGCACGTTCGCCTTCTTCCGGGGAACGACGAACCCCACCGACGGTTTCCCGCTGGGCCTCGACACCTTCGAGATCCTGGGCGCGGGCGTCGTGAACCTGCCGAGCGACCTGCTCGAGCAGCGCTTCGCGCCCCTCGTCGACTACCGGCCCGCCGCGACCCGCAACCGGCGCGTCCACCCCGAGGCCTTCCGCATCGGCCCCACGCCGCGCGAGGTGCTCGAGCTGCTCGAC
>DASZFV010000027.1:0-5515 GCA_035939455.1 Polyangia bacterium | reverse complement strand
GCGGGAGGGTTCGATGGGCGCACCGCCCCCGTGCGGCCGCAGGCCGCGAGCGAGAGCGCGACGAGCAGAGAGCCCGAGACGCGGGGGAGCGCGGGCATGGCGTGAAGTTCCTCGGCCCGGCGGGCCGCTCAGCCCGCGCGGGTGCGGTTCTTCGCGCGGCGCGCGTCGGCGCCGCTGCGGGCTTCGGCCGTCTCGACCTTGCGGTCGGCGATGAAGCTCGTCACGACGTCCTTCACGTTCTCGTTGAACCGGACGTTCCCGTGGGCGATCTCGCGCAAGGCCGTGACGGCGGCCTTGTTGTGGCTCACGACGCGGGGAGAGGCTCCGTGCGCCAGCTGGCGCGCGCGCTCGGCCGCCAGCACGATGAGCGCGAAGCGGTTGGTCACCTTCTCGAGGCAGTCTTCTACGGTGATGCGGGCCACGGGCACTCCTTGTGAGGGTCGGCGGTCTCCGGCCGGGGGGGGCCGGAGAATCCTAGGGCTAAACCACAAGCCGCCTGGGAGCAAGGAAGATGTTGTCGGCGGGTGGGGAAAGGCGCGTTAGGCCGAGGGGCGGGCGAAGCCACGCGAGCGTCCACCACCGCGCCCGTGGCGAGAGCGATCGTGCGCGGGGCGGCCCGGACGGCCGAAGGCGACGCGCTCGCGCGGCTCGTCGGCGGGCGCCGCCTTGCCCGCGAAGGGGTGGTCGGCCACGACGGGCACCTCGGCGCGGATGAGGCGCTCGATGTCCCGGAACGACCCGCGCTCGTCGGCGTCGCAGAACGACAGCGCGACGCCCGAGGCCCCCGCACGCGCCGTGCGACCGATGCGGTGCACGTAGCTCTCGGGCTCGTCGGGGATCTCGAAGTTGATGACGTGCGTGACGCCGTCGACGTCGATGCCGCGCGCCGCGATGTCGGTGGCGACGAGCACGCGGATGCGCCCGGCCTTGAAGGCATCGAGCGCGCGCTGGCGCGCGCTCTGCGACTTGTTGCCGTGGATGGCGGCCGACGAGACGCCCTTGCGGTCGAGCTCCTCGGCGACGCGGTTGGCGCCGTGCTTCGTGCGCGTGAAGACGAGGACGCGGGTCATCGTCGCGTCGCGCAGCACCTCCTTGAGGAGGGCGCGCTTGTTGCCGCGCTCGACGAACAGCACCCACTGCCGCACGTTCTCCGCCGTCGACGACACGGGCGTCACGGCGACCCTGACGGGATCGACGAGGATCTTGTTCGCGAGGCCCATGATCTCCTGGGGCATCGTCGCCGAGAACATGAGGTTCTGGCGCTCGCGCGGCAGCGCCTTGACGATGCGCCGGATGGGCTCGATGAAGCCCATGTCGAGCATGCGGTCGGCCTCGTCGAGCACCAGCGTCTCGACGGCTTCGAGGCGCGCGTGGCCTTGCTCCATCAAATCGATGAGACGCCCAGGCGTCGCGACGATGATGTCCGTGTTGCGCCGCAGGGCCTCGACCTGGGGGGCCTGGCCGACGCCGCCGAAGATGACCGCGCACTTGGGCGCGACGTGGCGCCCGTAGGTGGCGAAGCCGTCGTTGATCTGCAGCGCGAGCTCGCGCGTCGGCGTGAGGATGAGCGCACGGGGGCCGCGCGCGCCCGGGCTGCGCGGCGTGCGCGCGAGGCGATCCAGGATCGGCAGCGCGAACGCGGCCGTCTTGCCCGTGCCGGTCTGCGCGCAGCCGAGCACGTCGCGGCCCGCGAGCAGGTGCGGGATGGCCTCGGACTGAATGGGGGTGGGCGTCTCGTAACCGGCGCCGGCCACGGCGCGCTGAAGCGAGTCGATGAGACCTAGGGATTGAAACGAACTCATGTTGCGAACGAATGTCCTTTGCGGTGCGCCCTCGCGCGGCACGCGGAGGCGGCGGGTTGTCGGTCGGGGCGGTGTAGATCGGTCGGTGGCTGTCCGTGAAACCAATCGAGACAGCAGCGCCGCCCACCGGTCCCTGAGGCGCTCCGCGAAGGGTGGCGGAGGCAGGACAAACGTTCCGAGGTGAGGAGACCGTACGGGACGAACGCCTGGAAGTCAAGGTCGGCCCGAGGTCGCTGCGCGTCATTTGACCGCAATCTGGGCCGTTGAGGCGGGTTCGTTCGGGGCGGCCCGTTCGGGGCGCCCTCAGGCCGCAATGGGCGTCGCGGCCCTCGCCGGCAGCTGCAACACGAGAACCGTCGCGTCGTCTCGCGTGGGCGCGCCGTCGAGCAGCAGCATCTCGCAGAGATCCAGGGTCACGCGCGGCGCGCGTTCGAGCAGGAGCGCGAACGCCGCTTCACCGAGCGGATCGTCGGCGCTCGAGAGCGGGTCGGTGATGCCGTCCGTGACGAGGACGAGGGCGTCCTCCGGCTGGAGCCGGACCCTGATCTCTTCATAGCGCTCGCCAGGCACGAGGCCGCGCGGCACGCCCGTGGCGCGGTCGATGGCTTGGACTCGCCCCGAGGATTGGCGCACGAACGGCCCGAGGTGTCCCGCGCAGGCGATCTCGACCAGCCCCGTCAGGACGTCGACGCGCACGGCCACGGCTGTCACGAAGCGATCCGGGAGCCCTTCGTCTACGAGCGCCTCGTTGAGCGCGGCGAGCACGCGGCCGGGCGACTCGCCGCGCGCGAGGCTGTGGTGCAGGAAAGGCCGGATGCGCGCCGCCACCTGCGCGGCCGCCGCGCCATTGCCGCAGACGTCGGCGACAACCGTCGAGACGCTGCGGGAGGCGTGCTCGAACACCTCGAAGAAGTCGCCACCGTCGCCGAAGCGCGCCGACTGTTTCGAGGCGACGCGCAGGTCGGAGCCCAGCGGAAGATCGATGGCGCGGCCGTCCGCGATGGCGGGCAGCTCGCGGGTCGGCGTCGCGAAAGAAGCAAAGTCCAGGAGGTTCATGGTCGTCATAGGTCAGGCTCGGCGCGGGAGTAAGCACGAAGCGTTCCAAGGTCGGAGTGGCGGTTTCCTCGACGGAATCGCGGTCGAGCGCTTGGGGTGCGACCGCGCATGACGCGCAACCCGTGCGAGCTTGCACAACTTGAGCAGCGCGGCCCCCCCCCGCGGCGTGGCTCGTCAGCGTCGTGCTAGGTTCGCCGCCCTCCATGCCCAGCGACGCCAACCGCGTCACGTTCGTCGTCGGCGAGGCCGAAGCCGAGGCCGGGCTGCGCCTGGACCAGGCGCTCGCGGCGCGCGTGCCTGACCTCTCACGCCGCCGCGCGCGCCTCCTGCTCGACATCGGCGGCGTGTTCGTCGATGGGCGGCGCGTGAAGGTCGCGGGGCGGCTCGTGCGCGCGGGCGAGACGGTGGTCGCCAACCTCGGCGGCGCCCTCGGGCGCGCGACGCAGAAGACCGGGCGCGACGCGCGCGCGCAGGACGAGGCGCGCCTGCCGCCGTTCGCAATCGTCTTCGAGGACGAGGACGTCGTGGTCGTCGACAAGCCCTCCGGTCTGCTGACGGCGCCCACGCCCGAGAGTGATCGCAACAACCTCGCGAGCTTGCTCTCGCGCCGCCCGGGCGACGCGCCTGTGCACGTCGTCCACCGAATCGACCTCGAGACGAGCGGCCTGCTCGTCTTCGCCAAGACCGACGACGCCAACCGCGCGCTCTCGGAACGGTTCCGCGCGCACGATCTCGGCCGCGAGTACCTGGCCGTCGTCGCGGGCGCCTTCCCGGACGCTTCGCGCACCGTCGATCACCCCGTGGGCGGCAAGCGCGCCGTCACGCACGTCGCCATCGAGGAGCGTCTCGGCGCCGCCGCGACGCTCGTGCGCTGTCGGCTCGAGACAGGCCGCACGCACCAGATTCGCCTGCACGTCCAGGCCGAGGGACACCCCGTGCTGGGCGATCCACGCTACGGCGGCGCGCCGACCGCCGCCGGGGCGCCGCGCCCCCCGCGCATGGCGCTGCACGCCGCCGTGCTCGCCTTCGCGCACCCGCGAACGGGCGTGCCGCTGTCGTTCACGAGCGCTTGGCCCGCCGACCTCGGCGCCTGGCTCGATGCGCTCAGATGCTCGGCGTCACGCTGAGCTCACCACCCCATGCCAACGTGGCTGGGCGTGCCGATGATGGTCCCGTTGGACCAATCGATCTCGATGAAGCCGTGTCGCGTGTTTGCAAGGTTGGGGATGTACGTGGTCGAATTGCGCGTAGCCGTGTCGATGACGTCGCCGCCGTCGCCGATATAGACGTACTTGCCGTTGCGGGAGTGGGTGATCCAGCCGTCCTTGTCGCAGTCCCACACGCAAGGGTTCTCCACGCCAGGGTGGATCGGGTGATCGAGGATGATGGCGGCCTTCATCTGCGGATCGTCGGAGCTGTCGTAGACGAGAACCTGGTTCACGCAGGTGTCGAGCACCCAGACCTCTTTGCCGTCCGGGGACAGCGACATGCCGTGGCTCGGGGCGGCGAGGCACGCGCCGTCGCCGAACTTCACGGTCTTGAGGAGCTTGCCCGTCGTCAAATCGGCGACCGAGTAGCCGCGGAAGGCGCTCCAGGTGATATAGGCTCTCGTCTCGGCGGCGTTGAGCGTGTAGGGGCGCACGCCCGCCGTCGCCGACGGCGACGGACCGACCTTCGTGATGGGAAGCCCGAAAACGTAGAGGTAAGTGTCCTGCGTGCCGCCGTAATATCGGTGGCTGTTCCGGAAGATCGTGTCGTGCGGCCCCAGGCCACCCGGTTCCGAGCCAATCGTCTTGCCGTCGACGGCGCTCACGTAGTACCAGTTCCTGTCGTTCGTGTACTCGCCGGAGGGAACGTAGACGACGCCATCACCGACCGAGGGCTGATCGACCCCGTGCGTGAACTGGACGTCGAACACGACCTTGTTCTGGAGTAAGCTCCAGGCGAGTAGACTGCCGTCTTTCTTAAGTCCGGTCGAGGCTGGTCCGGCGCCGCCGTGGGTCAGGTAGAGGATTCCCGTCTTCGGGTCGGCGTCGATGCCGCGCGCGGCGTCGGTGATCGGAACGCCGGGCCACATCCCGATCTGCGCCCACGTCCCCTCTTTGTACGCATACATCGTGCCGGTGTTCATGGCCGTATAGAGGACGGGGCCGTCGAACTTGTTGACGCTGCCTCCGGCGCCTGACGAGGCGCCCGCCGCGCCGGAGGTCCCGGCCGCACCGGCGGTCCCACCGGCGCCAGCGCTTCCGTCGGCGCGCGCGTCCGCGGCTCCGCCGTCGGCGCCGCCGGCCGCACCGGCCGTACCGCTTGTCGCTCCGGAGGCGCCGGCCGTCGCACCGCCGGCGCCTGCCGTGCTGCCGCCGGTTATTCCCGCAGGGCCGCTGAGCGTCGTGCCGCCGGCTCCTGACGGGGCGTCGCCCGTGCTCCCGCCGCCAGCGCCCGCGGCCCCGGGGCCTCCGCCACCGGTTCCGCTCGCGCCGCCCGAGTTTCCGGAGGCGCATTCGAGCGACCCGGCAGCCAACGAGCCTAGCGTGATGGCAATCACGCCCTTCACCAGCCAATGCGCCCCGCCGCTGTACCCAACCCTCCATATTTTTGCCATGGCGGCGGAAGGTATAGGGCTAACGATGTACCGTCAAGACCTACATCGTTTACGT
>DASZFV010000026.1:0-2632 GCA_035939455.1 Polyangia bacterium | reverse complement strand
TTTCGCTCGACGGACGGGGGCATGACCTTCACCGATTGGACCCCCCGCGTTCTCGACGCGGGCGGCGTTCCCGAGAAGGGCGCCGACGGCGGGCCCCCGCGCCCGCCGCACCTCCGCGCGCTCGCCGCGCGCGGCGGCAAGCTCTACGCCGCGGCCAAGAACTTCACGGATGATTGGGCCGTCGGCGTATCGATCGACGACGGAGTCACGTTCACGACGCTGACACGTTACGATCAGGTCTCGTCCATTCGTGCCTGCGCGCAGATGACCTGCCTCGAGAGCTGTGAGTTCGAGGCGGCCGCCCAGGTCTGGCCCTTGGCGGTCTGCCACGTCCCCGTCACGCCGCCGCCAACCGGCAAGACAGGGTGCGGCTGCGCGCTGGCCGACGCGGATGGCGCGTCGAGCATCGGCTTGCTGCTCGCCGCGCTGGCCGTGGCGCACGCGCGGCGTCCGCGACCGGGGCTCGACAAGGCGGCAAGCTGGACCCGAGGGAGACCTTGCTCGACTGGACTTTCGATGCCCCCTAGAACCAGGCGATCTGGCGCGGGGGCAACCCTTTCGACGGGTCGGGCGAGAAGGGCGTGCGCTCGCTTGGTGGCCCGATCGCGGGCACGTCGAATACGTGGATGAGCGGCTTGCTCATCGTGGCGTCAGGAACGAACAGCAGCGCCGGTCCCACGACGGCGCCGCCTAGGTCGTACGCGCCGGCAGTCAAAGACAGCGGCGTCGCGGTTCCCGCCGTGGGGTTGAACAGATACACGGCATCCTTCGTCGCCGCCGTGGTCGCCGTCGCGAACGAGCCCAGCGTTCCGGCGAAGCCCTGCGTCCCGGAGAGCACGCCGATCCAGAAGAAGTTCACGGGCTGGCCGCCCACGACGGACGCCTTGGTGACGCGCACGGTGGGCATCACCGTCGATAGATCGACCTGGGCGATGCCCGAGGCCGCGGACTGGTCGGCGTCGGAGAACGACCCGCCGCACGAGACGAACAGCGAGCTCAGGGTCGGCACGTACTGGATCGCCGAGCAGCCCTTCAGGCCTGTGAGCGCGATCGTCCCCGTGACGGTGTCCGTGGTCGGATCGATGACGACGACGCGCCCCTCGCCCGCCGCCATGAACTTCGCGTCCTGGCTGCCGAGCGTGACGTAGACCTTGCCGCCCGCGATCACCATGCGATCGGGCTGCGCCTCGATGACGAAGGTGGCCACGGGCGCTGCATACGTCGTGAGTGCGATGCGGCCCGTGATGGCGCCCGTCGCGCGGTCGAGGATCAGGACGTCGTCGCCCGTCGAGTTCGCGTCCGGAGGCGCGACGTTCGTGTTGTAGCGCGTGACGTAGATCTTCGTGTCGGAGACTACGGCGACGTCGTGCGGGTCCGACTTGAACCCAGTGCCGACGGAGATCTGACCGCTCACGGCGCAGGTGGGAGGCGTCACGATCGTGAGCGCCGCGTTCGCGCGGTCGACGAGCCACAGGTCACCTCCGCGCTGCGGCTGCGACGGCAACACGACGTCCCCCGACAACGTGAGAGACAGCTTGCCGGCCGCCTGCGTACCCGAGTTGATGCAATCATCCTTCACGAGCGTGCCCGTGGCGCCGACGATCGAGATGCTCGTCGACGTGTAGTCGCCGTCGACGACGGCGAGGCCGGCGCCGAAGATCATCGCGCCCGCCGCGCCGTCCGCGACGGCGCCGTCCGAACCTGCGGCCGCGTCCGAGCCTCCGGCCGCGTCCGAGCTTGCGGCCGCGTCCGAGCCCGCGGCGCCGTCCGCGGTGACGCCGCCGCCGGCCGCGCCGTCCACCCCCGCGGCGCCGTCGCCGATCGAAGAACCCGCCGCGCCGGCGCCGCCGATCACGCCCGCCGTACCCCCGGCGCCGGCCGCGCCACCGCTGCCGGCACGTCCGCCCGAGCCAGCGGCTCCTTGGTTCCCGCTCGAGCTCGATCCACAGCCGCCACACGAGAGCAGCGCTCCCGCCAGGCACAGGACCCCGACGCCCGAAGCGCCCCCCTTGACCATTGAATTTCTGTTGGCGCGGATCATTGCACGTGCTCCTTTTTGTTCGATTCAGCGTTGGTGTTCGTGGCGATCTCGGAACGGCCGAGCGCGCTCCGCCACGCGAGCGCGAAAAAGATCGTTCGACCGGGCAGCGGCCAGTACGCCATGTCCCAGACGGGCGTGTCGGTGAGGTTCTGGCCGCTGCACGTCGCGCGCAGCCCCAGACGCGGCGCCTCGACGCTGAGCCCCGCGCCCACGAGCACCCGCGACGGCAAGGCGTACAGGTTCGTCGGATCGTCGTAGCTGCCCGCGAAGAGCGAGCCGTCGACGAACGCGCTCGCCTCGAGCGGTCCGACGCCGCCTGACCCATCGCCGCCGCGCCGAAGCGGCACGTGCACGAGCTCCGGACGTGCGTAGGCCTGCCAGCGCGGTCGCAGCGGGAGCTGACGTCCGTGGTGGGCCGCGCTGTCGCTCTCGTCTCGCGCGTCGAGGAAGGTGCCCTGCCCCACGAAACGTCCCCAGCGGCCCGCGGCGACGCGCAGCTCCTCCTCGACGCCGGCGATGCGGGCCGACCCCAGGTTCTGGGGTCGCGAGCGTCCGTACGAGTCGTGCTCCCACTCGATGAGATTGCTGACC
>DASZFV010000025.1:0-6964 GCA_035939455.1 Polyangia bacterium | reverse complement strand
CGACGCCCCCGCCTCCAGCTCCGCCACGTCCGCGGCGCACCTGACCGTATGTATACTGCCGCGGATGGAACCCGAGCAGCGCGAAGCCTGCGAGCGCCGGCGCGGTCGGCTGGCCGCGCAGCTCGGGAATCGTCCGGCGCTCATCGCGGCCGGGACGCCGCGGCCGCGCAACTACGCCGCCAATCTCTATCCCTTCCGCGCGAGCAGCCATTTCCTCTATCTCTTCGCCCTCCCGCTGCGGGGCGCGGTGGCGTTCTACGACGGCGCCAGCTGGACGCTTTATCTGCCCCAGCCCGGCGCCGACGATGCGCTGTGGGAGGGACCGCAGCCCTCGCTCGACGCCATCGCCGATGACGCGGGCTGCCCCGCGCGGCCGCTATCCCGCCTGCCTGCCAACATCCGCGGGCGCGCCGTCGCGACGCTGCCCGCGCCCGATCTCGAGACCTGCGCCGAGCAGTCGCGCCTGCTCGGCCGCGAGATCCGGCGCGGCGTTCTCGACGTGCTCGACGCGCCCCTCGCCGACGCGCTCATCGAGCTGCGCCTCGTGCACGACGCTACCGCCGTCGCGGAGCTGCGGCGCGCCGCCGAGGCCACCGCGGCGGCCCACCGCGCCGGCATGCGCGTGACGCGCGCCGGGCTCACGGAGGCAGCCGTGTGCGCCACGATGGAGGCCGCCCTCGCGGCGCGCGGCATGACCTGCGCCTATCCGTCGATCGTCACCGTGCACGGCGAGGTCCTGCACAACGAGCGACACGACAACGTCCTCGCCGAAGACGATCTGCTGCTCTGCGACGTGGGCGCCGAGACGCCCGGCGGATGGGCCGGCGACGTCACCCGCACGTGGCCCGTGAACGGAAAGTACTCGACGCCCCAGCGCGAGCTTTATCAGGTCGTGCTCTCGGCACAGCGCCAGGCCATCGCCGCCGTGACGCCCGGCGCGCGCTATCGGAACATCCACCTGCTCGCCTGCCAGGCGCTCGCGGGCGGCCTGTGCGAGCTCGGCGTGCTGCGCGGCAACCCCATCGAGCTCGTCGCCGACGGCGTCCTCGCGTTGCTGTTCCCGCACGGCGTGGGCCACCTCATCGGCCTGGACGTCCACGACATGGAGGATTTGGGCGATCGCGCGGGGTATTCGCCCGGACGTCAGCGCGCCACGGAGTTCGGTCTGCGCAACCTGCGTCTCGACCGCGACCTCGCGCCCGGCATGGCCGTCACCATCGAGCCCGGCCTCTACGTCGTGCCCGCGATCCTGAACGATCCCGCGCTCTCGAAGAAGGCCTCGGGCCGCCTCGATCGCGCGCGCCTCGCGACGTTCGCGGGCATCCGGGGCATTCGCATCGAAGACGACGTGCTCGTCACCGCCGATGGCGCGGACGTCCTCACCGCGGCCATCCCCAAAGCACCCGACGACGTCGAGGCGGTGCGCGCCGGACGTTGACGAGCATTTAACAATGTATTTTTTCGGCATGGCCGCGATCGAGCATTACAATCACTGGCCATGAAGATCATGGGACGAAAGACGGTGAAGGCCGAGAAAACCTCCGCGCCGATGGTGAAGACGAGCAGCAACGGTGCCGGCGCCAAGACGCCGCGACGGGCACCTTCGTACGAGGAGATCGCGGTTCGCTCGTACGAGCTCTACCTCGCGCGGGGGGGCGAACCCGGCCACGCCGAGGAAGACTGGCTCCAGGCCGAAGCCGAGCTCAGCGGCGCCGCCTGAGCGACCATAAATAGCCGCCCGCGGGCCGCGCCCTGGTCGAGTGCACCTGCGCGCCCCGGGAGTCGTCTGACCCGCGGTGGCTCAGACCTGCGGTGGCTCAGCCGTCCCAGCGCGAGAGGACCAGGCAGGCGTTCGTGCCGCCGAAGCCGAAGCTGTTCGAGAGCGCGTGCTTGACGCGCGCCTCGCGCGCCGTGTTGGGTACGTAGTCGAGGTCGCAGTCGGGATCCGGCGTCGTGTAGTTGATGGTCGGCGCCACGATGCCCCGCGCGAGAGTGAGCGCGCATATGGCGGTCTCGACGCCGCCCGCCGCGCCCAGCATGTGTCCCGTCATCGACTTCGTCGAGCTGACCATGACCGAGCGCGCGGCGTCGCCGAACACCTTCTTGATGGCGAGCGACTCGTTGGCGTCGTTCATCTTGGTCGACGTGCCGTGCGCGTTGATGTAGCCGACGTCGGCCGGCTGCAAGCCCGCGTCCTTGAGCGCGAGCTTCATGCAGCGCTGGGCGCCCTCGCCCTCCGGCGCCGGCGCCGTGATGTGGTGGGCGTCTGCGTTGAGGGCGTAGCCCGTGAGCTCGGCGTAGATCTTGGCGCCGCGCTTCTTGGCGAACTCGAGCTCCTCGATGGTCACGATGCCCGCGCCCTCGGCGATGACGAACCCGTCGCGATCCTTGTCGAACGGCCGCGAGGCCTGCTGGGGCGCGTCGTTGCGCGTCGAGAGCGCGCGCATGCTGTTGAAGCCTCCCACGCCGAGCGGCGTCACTGTGGCCTCCGTGCCGCCGCAGAT
This sequence comes from Polyangia bacterium, assembly GCA_035939455.1. GTDB lineage: Bacteria > Myxococcota_A > Polyangia > Fen-1088 > Fen-1088 > DASZFV01. Next base: position 4,460 of record DASZFV010000025.1, on the reverse strand, counting down.
CATGGCGTCGGCGTCGCCGCGCTGGATGACGCGGAAGGCGTCGCCGATGGCGTGCGCGCCCGTCGAACAAGCGGACACCTGCGAGAGGTTAGGCCCCTTCGCGCCGAAGCGAATCGAGATCTGCCCGGGCGCGAGGTTCACGATGATCATCGGCACGAAAAACGGCGAGATGCCGTGGCGCGGGCCCTTCTCGGCCAGCGTGCGGCTCGTCGCCTCTATCGTCGTGACGCCGCCCAGGCCCGCGCCCACAAAGCACCCCACGCGCTCGGCGAAGGAAGGATCGATCTTCAGGCCGGCGTCCTCCATCGCGAGGGTGGCCGCGCCCACGGCGTACTGGATGAACGGGTCCACGTTCTTCGCGTCGCGTGACGACATCCAGCGCGTCGGATCGAACCCTCTGACCTCGCCCGCGAAGTGCGTCGCGAATGCCGTGTGATCGAAGTGCGTGATGGGGCCGATGCCTGACTGACCAGACACGAGCCCCTTCCACGTTTCCTCGGTGCCTATGGCGACGGGCGTGACGAGCCCGACGCCGGTGACGACGACCCTTCTTTTCATCGAACTACCGTTGGCCTCGCTGTTCGGTTTACTTCCGTTGCGTCGTGCTTCGACCCGTGACCGCCTTTGAGGCCGAGCCCACGGGCCGCCGCGCCGCGCGCGAACGCCGCAACCCTATTTGGCGTGCGACTTGATGTAGTTGATCGCGTCGCCCACGGTCTTGATCTTCTCCGTGTCCTCGTCGGGGATCTCGATCTTGAAGTGCTCCTCGAGCGCGAGCACGAGCTCGACGACCGCGAGCGAGTCGGCCTTGAGGTCCTCGGAGAACGTCGCCTCGGGCTTCACCTTGTCGGGCGCAACCTCGAGCTGCTCGATGATGATCTTGCGAACTCGCTCTTCAATATTGTCGGCCATTGCTTTGATCCTCTCCGTCTGAAACATGCTGGGCTTCGGCAGAATTCCGTGCGCTCCCCGGGCGACCGGCGGGCGTAACTTACATGAAAAGGCCGCCGTTGACGCGCAAGACTTGCCCCGTGACGTAGCCCGCGGCGGGACCGGCGAGATAGGCTACCGCGGCCGCCACTTCCTCGGGTTTCCCCACGCGGCCGAGCGGGATGGTCTTGAGCAATTCGACGCGCCGGCCCTCGGGCAGCTCGTTCGCCGTCATGTCGGTGTCGATGTAGCCCGGCGAAACCGCGTTCACCGTGACGCCGCGAGAGGCGTACTCGCGCGCGAGCGTCTTCGTGAGTCCAATCACTCCCGCCTTTGCGGCGGCGTACGGCGCCTGCCCCGCCGACCCCGTCTCACCCGTGATCGACGTGATGTTGATGATGCGACCCGCGTCCTTCGCCTTCATGAGCGCGCGCAGCGCCGCGCGGCAACAGTGGAACGTGCCGTTCAGGTTGACGTCGAGCGCGCGCTTCCAGTCGGCGTCCTTCGCGCCGAGGACGAGCGTATTGACGGCGATGCCGGCGTTGTTGACGAGGATGTGCAGACCGCCCTCGGCGGCGATGATCTCCTTGAACGCCGCGTCGACGGCGGCCGCGTCGGCGACGTCGAAGCGCTTCGTGACGGCCGCGCCTCCCGCGGCGGTCACGGCCGCGGCGGCGGCCTTGGCGGCCTCCTCGTTCGCCGTGTAGTTGATGATGACCTTCGCGCCCGCGCGGCCGAGCGCGGCGGCGATGGCGCGGCCAATGCCGCGCGAGCCTCCCGTGACGACCGCGACGCGTCCAGCGAGCTCACCCATGGGCTGCCTCCCGCGCGCCGGGCGACCGCCCGAGCGCCGCAATGCCGTCGGGGTCGGCCACGCCGTGGACTTCGATCGTCGACGTGATGCGCTTGACGAGACCCGCGAGCACGCCGCCCACCCCGACCTCGATCGCCTTGGTGACGCCCAGCGCCGCGATGGCCTGAACCGATTCCTCCCAGCGGACCGAGCCCGTGACCTGCCGCGTGAGCAGCTCGGGGATCCGCGCCGCGTTCGTGTTGGGCGCGGCCTCGACGTTGGTCACGACAGGAACCTTCGGCGTCTCGAAGGTCACCTTGGCGAGCTCGCGCGCGAGGCGATCGGCCGCGGGTTGCATGAGCCCGCAGTGGAACGGCGCGCTCACGGCCAGTAGCTTCGCGAGCTTCGCGCCGCGCGCCTTCGCGCCGGCGCACGCGCGTTCGACCGCGCCCTTGTGGCCCGCGATGACGATCTGTCCACCGCCGTTGAGGTTGGCGGGGCTGACGACCTCGCCGCGCGCGGCGTCGGCGCAGGCGGCCGCCACGGCCTCGGCGTCGAGGCCCACGATGGCCGCCATGGCGCCCACGCCCGCGGGCACTGCCTCTTGCATGAACCGGCCCCGCAGGTGAACGAGACGGACGGCGTCCGCCAAGGCCAGCGCGCCCGCCGCGACGAGCGCCGAGTACTCGCCGAGCGAGTGACCGGCCAGGGCCGTGGGCCGAACGCCCGTCTCGGCCTCGAGCACGCGCAGCACCGCGATGCTCGTCGCGAGGATCGCCGGCTGCTGGTTGGCCGTCAGCGTGAGCTCGGCCACGGGACCGTCGAAGCACAGCTTCGAGATCGAAAACCCGAGCGCCATGTCCGCCTCCTCGAAGACCGCCCTCGCGGCGACGTGCGCGTCGCGCAGCGCGCGGCCCATCCCTACCTTCTGCGACCCCTGCCCGGGGAAAAGGAGCGCCAGCTTGGCCACGCCTACCACCTCACCACGGCCGAGGCCCAGGCGAGCCCTCCGCCCAGTGCCGAGAAGAGCAACAAGTCGCCTTCCTTGACCCTGCCGACCTCGACCGCCTCGTCGAGCGCCGTCGGCACCGAGGCGGACGACGTGTTCCCGTAGCGCCCGATGTTGATGTAGAAGCGTTCGAGCGGGATGCCGACGCGCTCGGAGACGCCCTCGAGGATGCGAATGTTGGCCTGGTGCGCGACCACGCAGGAGACGTCGCCCGGCACGAGGCCGTTGGCGTCGAGCGCCGCCTTCGAGGCCGCCGTCATGTTGCGCACGGCCTGCTTGTAGACCTCGCGCCCGTTCATCTTCACGAGGTGCCGCTTGCCTGCGATGCCCTCGACCGTGAGCGGCTCCTTGCTGCCCCCGGCGGGCTGCAGCAGGATGTCGGTGAGCGAGCCGTCGGCGTAGAGGTGCGTCGACAGCACGCCGCGCGCGCCGCTGTCGTCAGGCGCGAGCAGCACGGCGCCCGCGCCGTCGCCGAACAGCACGCACGTCCCTCGGTCGGTCCAGTCGATGATGCGCGACAGGATCTCGACGCCGATGACGAGCACGCGCTTGAACTGCCCGCGCCGCACGAAGGCGTCGCCGATCGACAGGCCGTAGATGAAGCCCGCGCAGGCGGCCGACAGATCGAAGGCGCAGCCGCCCGACCGCGCGCCGAGCTTCTTCTGGATGAAGGCCGCCGTCGACGGGAAGGGGCAATCCCCCGAGATGGTACCGACGATGATGCAGTCGACGGCCTCGGGATCGACGCCCGCCTTGCGGCAGGCCTCGCGCGCCGCCTCGGTGCCGAGATCGCTCGCGGCGAGCCCGGGCTCGAGGATGTGGCGCTCGCGGATCCCCGTGCGCTCGACGATCCACGCGTCGGACGTGTCGACCATCTTCATGAGGTCGGCGTTCGTGACCACGCGCGGCGGGACGCCGCGACCCGTACCGATGATGCGCGTCGTGATCACGACAGCCCCCCCGCCGACGTCGTCGAGGCCTGACCGACCTCCCAGAGAAACCCGTGCCGCCCGATGGCCAGCGTCAGCTCCTGCCCGAGCCCGATCTGCGCGAACCGGTCGGCGACGTAGACCGCGTTCTTGAGCGCGGTCGCGCTCGAGCCGCCGTGGCAAATGAGCGCGACGCCGTCGACGCCCAGCAGCGGCGCGCCGCCGTGCTCGGCGTAGTCGGTGCGCCGCTTGAGGCGCCGCAGCGCCGACGTCATGAGCGCCGCGCCCAGCTTCGCGATGATCCCGGAGCGCAGGACCTCCTCGCGCACCATCGACATGATGGCCTCGGCCGCGCCTTCGACGCTCTTGAGGACGACGTTGCCCGTGAACCCGTCCGTCACGACGACGTCGACCTCGCCCTTGAAGATGTCTCGACCCTCGACGTAACCCACGAACGAGAACGCCGCATCGCCTTGACCCGCGCGCGAGAGCAGCGCGTGCGCGTCGCGCGTGAGGGCCGTGCCCTTGTGCTCCTCGGAGCCGTTCGAGAGCAGCCCCACCTTGGGGCGAGCCTTGCCGTGCAAGAGCCGCGCGTAGACCGCGCCCAGCACGCCGGACTGCGCGAGCACGGCCGGCTTGGGGTCGACGTTCGCGCCCATGTCGAGCAGCGCGCACTCGCCGGTCCGGGTGGGGAAGGTGGTGACGATCGCCGGCCGCTCGACGCCCGGCAGGCGCCCCAGCACGAAGAGCCCGCACGCCATCACCGCGCCCGAGTTGCCGGCGGAGACGACGGCGTCGG
>DASZFV010000024.1:0-2075 GCA_035939455.1 Polyangia bacterium | reverse complement strand
GGCCGCATCCGCGTCGAGGGCGCTCGCGACGATCCCGCGCTGCACGCCGCGCTCGTCGAGGTCTTCGGAGGCGCCATTCGCATCGCACAGTTCGAGTCGCGCTGGATCGCGATCCCTCACCTCGGGCCTTGATGGCAATGCGCGCGCTGTCGAGCGTCTTGGGTCGATGACGACGAGACCTGTTGCCGCTTGACATCGCCGGGCCGGGAATGGTTGATGAGACCATCTGACAACTGAATAGAAGCCTTCGGTGCCCGTTCTGAAGGGCATAACAGGGAAGCCGGTGCGACGCCGGCGCGGTCCCGCCACTGTATGTGAGGAGCCGCCTCTTGAAGACCCACTCGACGCGTTCGCGCCGGGGAAGGGGAGAGGCGAGGCGACATCGGGTCGTCACTCACGAGCCAGGAGACCTACCGAAGGCCAACGCTCATTTTCCGCGCGGACGGAAAGCCAGCCGCGCTGCCCCCTCGCGCACTCTGGCCCTCGCCCGTTCGGAGCGAGGGTTTTCCATGCCGCCCGACAGAGAGTCCGAACGGCGCGAAGGACGCCGCGAGGACCAGCCGACACACGTGCACACGCCGCCTCCCGCGCGGGAGGCGACGGTGCGCGCGCGGTTCGTCGTCGCGGTCGTTGCGCCGATCGTGCTGTCATCGCTCGGCGCGCGGGCATGGGCGGACGCCGATTCCACGCCGGCGGCGCGTCCCTACGAGACGGTCGTAACGGCGCCGCCACCCACGGCGGCGACGCCGCGCGCGGATCGTCTCGCGTCGGGATCCGTCGTCTCACCCGACGACAGCCCGCGCGCGCACGACGATCTCGGCACGCTCATGCTCGAGGTTCCCGGCGTGACGACCGCGCGCACGGGCGCTCTCGGGTCGTTCACGACGCTGTCGCTGCGCGGCAGCAACCCTGATCAGGTCCGCGTCTTCATCGACGGAGTGCCGGTCGCGATCGCCGAAGGCGGCGGCGTCGATCTGTCGACGTTGCCGCTCGGCGACGTGGACCGCGTCGAGGTGTATCGCGGTCAGGCGCCGCTATCGTTCGGCGAGTCGGCGCTGGGCGGAATCTTGTCGATCACGACGCGCACGCCAGGAACGCCGTCGGTGGGCGCACGCGCCGGCGTGGGATCTTACGGCACGTATTTCGGCGACGCAGACGCGAGCGGGCGCGCTGGACGACTCCGCCTCTATCTGGGCGTTCACGGTCTCGTGTCGAAGGGTGACTTTCCCTATCTCGACGACAACGGCACGCCGCTCAATCCCGCGGACGATCGCACCGTGCCGCGCCAGAATGATGACGTTGAGCAGGCGGACGGGACCTTCCGCGCGGCCGTCGATCTGGCCGGACGGCGCACGTTGAGCCTGGGCGTCGTCGCGTTCGGGCGTGACCAGGGCCTCCCCGGGCCCAACCTCGCGCAGACGCGCTTCGTGCGCTTCGCGACGGCGCGCGCGCTCACGTACCTGCGTTACGAGTCGCGCGACGATCTCGGCCCGAGCGGTCGCCTGGACGCGCAGCTGTTCCTCTCGGCCCAGCGCGACCACTACACCGATCCCGGTGAGCTCTCCGCCGGGGTCTGGGACACGCACGACACGACGCTATCGACGGGGCTCACGGCCAACGCCACGCGCCCGCTCGCCGAGTGGTTGCGCCTCGCGGTCGTCGCCGAGGCGCGCGCGGAGACGTTTCGGCCGGTCAACGAGGGCGACCAGCCAATGCCCGTGGGCGCGCCCGCGCGCCGCCTCGTGGCCGTCGCCGGCGTCGAGTCGACCCTTCTATGGCGGCGCGCCGACCTCGACCTCGTGCCGTCGGTGCGCGTCGAGGAGATGCAGGACGTCGTCACGGGGCGTGACCCGCTGTTCCAGACCGAGCGGCCGGCGTCGCCGCCCGTGACGCGCACGCTGCCCGTCGTGCGCCTCGCGCTGCTGCGCCCGCTCGGCCCAGACGTGACGCTCAGGGCGAACGTGGGGCGGTACGCGCGGGCGCCGTCATTCCTCGAGCTGTACGCGGGCACAGGTCGTCTGCTCGGCAACCCCGCGCTCACGCCCGAGTGGGGCACGAACGGCGACATCTCCCTC
>DASZFV010000023.1:0-5107 GCA_035939455.1 Polyangia bacterium | reverse complement strand
CGGTTTCCGGCTACTGCGGCCGCGGCGGCTCCGGGACGGGCGTCTTGGCCGCGGTCTTCGTCGGCGTGGAGCCTTCGGGCGGTGGTGGTGGGACCGACCTTCCGCCCGTCGCGAGCGCCGCGGTCTTCTCGGCGTGCTGGAGCCGCTCCTTGACGGTCGTCGTCTCTTTCAGCTCGGCCTCGAGCGCCGCCACCTCGCGCCGGTGGGCCTCGAGCTGGCGCTCGAGGTCGGCCATCTGCGCGTGCACGGCCGCGATGCGCTCGTGCGTGGTCTTTTGGCGCTTCGTCGCGTCGTCGATGATGTCGCGCAGGTGGACGTCGACCGAGGCCAACGTCGCGCTCATGACACGAATCACGAGATCCCCGTTCTGGTCGATGGGCAGCCCGCGCAGGAGATTGATGGCCTCGGTGATCCCGTAGCCACTCCCCTTGGCGATGGCAGTGGGTGCGCCGGGCGGATCAGCCATAACCGGCTGTCCCCAGTCAGGCTTCTTGGCAAAGATGGACATGGAGTCTCCTTCGGCTGGAGCGGTTGGGGAGCGAATACTAATTCCCGGCCGGGCCGGCGCCAGGGGCCACCGTCAGGGGCGGGCGACGTCGGCCTTGGCGCGCAAGGCGCGGATCTCCTTGAGGGCCTGACGGCCCATCTCCTTGAGGGTCTGCAGCCACATCGTCCGATAGGGCCGCAGCTCGAGCACGAGGCGCTGGAGGACCGCGAGGTTGCGGAACCACTTCTTGTCGGCGGGCACGAGGTACCACGGCGCCTCGGGCGTCGCGCACTTGTTGATGGCGTCCTCGTACGCGGCCGTGACCTCGTCCCACAGCGGGAGCTCGCGCCAGTCGTTAGGATTGAGCTTCCAGGCGGTGCGCGGATCCTTCTCGCGCGCGTAGAGGCGCTCGACCTCCTCTTCGCGGCTCACGTGCAGATAGAACTTCACGAGGATCACGTCGCTGTCGACGAGCAGGCCCTCGAACGCGTTGATGTGGGCGTAGCGGCCCTTCCACACCGGCTCGGGCACGAGCTTGTGCACGCGCGCCGCGATGACGTCCTCGTAATGTGAGCGGTTGAACAGCGCGATGTGACCGCGCGCCGGCACCGCGCGGTGCACGCGCCACAGGAAGTCGTGCGCTTGCTCCTCCTCGGAGGGCACCTTGAAGGGCGCGACGGCGGCGTTCTGGATGTTCGAGAACTCGAGGATCTTGCGAATGGCGCCGTCCTTGCCGCTCGCGTCGCGACCCTGGAACACGACGAGCAGCGCGTGCTGGCCCGCGTAGGTCAGGAGGTTGCCGAGCTCGGCGAACTCGGTCCCCCAGATCTCGAGCTCCTCGAGGCCCGCCTCCTTGCGCAGGTGGACGGAGCCGTCGGTGTCGAGCTTGGCGAGGCCCACCTTGCGGGAGCCGTCTGTGGAGGGCGCGTAGGGTCGTCGAGCCATGCGGCAGTTTTACACCCGCGGCTCGGGCGCGCGCCGCTCAGAACTGCAGGCCGACGATCAGGCGCCCGTACCACGTCTCCGAGGAGCTCGTGAGCCCGCGCCCCGCGCCCACCGTCGCCCAGAGGCCATGCATGGCGGCGTCGAAGCGTGTCGCCCACGAGAGGGCGGGGCCCGTCCACGCGAAGAACTGAACATCCTCGCGCGGAGGCTTCTCCGCCTTGCCGAAGATCTCGAGGCCGAGCTTGACGGCGGGGCCCGCCAGCTCGCGGCTGACGCCGAGCGCGTACTCCGTCTCGGGGATCCAGTTGCTTGTCACGAGGTGCTCCGCCTCGGCCGCCAGATTGAAAGCCAGGTTCCATGGACCTTGGTCGCGCGCGAGGATGAGCTTGGTTTCGAGCTTCTCGCGCGCGTCGCCGCGGCGCAGGAGCTGAAACTCGAAGTAGATGATGGGGTCTAGGATCCAGCTCTCCGCGGGCAGCAAGCGGTAGCGCGTCTCGAGCTTGGCGCCCGCGTACCCCGTGTCCCCGGAGGCGCTCGTCGTGTCGAGCAGGTTGTATAGCGCCGTGTCCCAGCGGTCGGTCAGGCCGTACTCGAGCTCGAGCATGTTGCGAAAGCCCTTCGAGGGCGGGCCGTCGAGCACCTCGCCGTCGCGGGCGTACGTGCTCCACATCTCGACGTCGAGCTCGCCCTTGGGCGCCGTCACCGCCTCGTAGGTCGTCGCGTAGGCGCGCCTGTCGGCGCGCGCGGGCGCCGCGGGCAGAGTGGCGGCCAGCGCCGTCGCGGCGCTCACGAGGGGTAGAAGCCGACGGGTCCCGGTCGCGACAATTTTGAAAGTGATTCTCATAATCAGGCTCATAGCGGAGAACGCACGGGCCTGTCAAGAACCCGAGCGCGACGAAGGCCTCAGCCGTCGAGCAGGGCTTCGACGCGCAGGATCTTGTGCAGGGACGCTGCCGCCTGCGCGTGGTCCATGGCGGCGAAGAGGTGCGACTGCTCGAGGGCGAAACGGCTCGGGCGCCGCTCGAGCAGGGCGACGTAATGGGCGAAGAATCTGTCGAGCGGCACGCGACCCTTGTCGCCGAGCGCGTGGCGGACGACGGCGTGGAGCGCGAAACGCCCGGGCGCCGGCTCCTGGACAAGGCGCCAGCCTCGCAGCGGCTCCAAGGCCCCACGCGGCGCGCGCGCGAGCGTCGCGATCGAGCGCGCGTCCATGTCGTCGCCCGGGCAGGACGCGAGCACGATGAGCGTGCGCCGCGCGGCGGGCGGGAGGCGCGCCCACGCCCACTCGACGAGGAGGCGCACCTCGATGACGTCGTCCTCGTGCGCCATGACGCGGACCCGCTCGACGCCCTGGTCGATCAACCACGCGCGCAGCCCCCCCGGCGTCTCGGCGCGCGTCGTGACGAGCGCGTCGGCGATGTCGAGCGCGAGCGGATTCCAGCGCAGCAGCCCTGTGAGCGCGCGCACCGATGGGAAGGCGTCGCGGCGCGCCTGCATGAGCGGCGCGACGACCGGGAAGATCGCCATGCCCGTCAACAGACAACGGCGCGCCGTGAGCAGCCATGTCACGGGCGTGCCGTCGAGCGCGTCGAGGAAACGCGCCATGGCGCGGTCGTTCTCGTGATTGTCGAGGACGAGCAGCATCGCCCCGCGCGCGAAGAGCGCTCGCCTGACGCTCTCGACGAGGGGCTCGCGCGGCGCCTCGAGGCGCAGCGCCGCCATCTGGAGGAGCGTGCGGTGGTCCCAGTTGCCGACGCGGAGCCAGGCCACGCCGCCGGGGAAACGATCTCGAAGCCGGTGGGCGAGGGCTGCCGCGAGGACGGACTTGCCGCTGCCCCCGCCGCCCACGAGCGCCAGCCGCGCGAGCCTGCCCCTCGTGAGGGCCGCCTCGAGCGTCGCCAGCTCGGCGCGACGCCCGCGCAGCCGCGGCGCCGGGGGCAGGTCGAAGCTGGCGCGCGGCATCGCGCCCACTCTACCGCGAGCGGACGTTCGCGCGCCCGCCGCCGACGCGCGGCCAGGGCCCGAGCAGCGCGAGCGCCGACAACGCGAGCGGCGATTGGCTCGCGCCGCCATCGATCGCGCAGCCTGAGGTCCCCGCGGCGGCGAAATCGCCGTCCCGATCGCCGAGAGCCACGCCGGCGGGCCGACTTCGGTCCGCTATTTTTTCTTCGGCGTCGGCATCGGAAGCAGCAACGGAACGCCGTTCTTCTCCCGCACGACCATCCGCGCGCCGTCCTTGCACGATCCGCTGATGGTGCGCCCCTCGGGGCTCTTGCCGGCGATCTTGCCCGCTTCGATGGTCGTCGTCGCGTGCGCGGCCACCTTCTGGTTGGGCGCGTTTCCCGACGCGACGACGAATTCGTACGCGGTGTCGTTGGTGACGACGCAGCTCGCGCGCGCACCCGCGCTCACCAGCGAGACGCCCGCCACGAAGACCAATACCATTCCCACTCGAGCCATGAAGACCCCCTCTGCCGATTAGTCCAATCGCCCCCAAGTATGTTCCCCTTTTTGACGCGCGTGTGACGAGCTGCGCCAATGCCGGCCCGAACGAGGCGCGCCAAGGAGGCGCGCCAAAGACGAGAAGGAGGGAGGGGGCGGGCGCCCGCTCAGAGGCTCTTGGCGACCTCCAGGACGTGCTCGGCCGTGATGCCGAGCTCCTTCATGACGGCGGCGCCCGGCGCCGACAGCCCGAAGCGGTCGATGCCGATGGCGGCGCCGTCGAGGCCCACGTAGCGGGCCCACGTCGACGGCACCGTGGCCTCGATGGCGACGCGTTTGCGGCACGCGCGCGGCAGGACCTCTTCGCGGTAGCCGGCCGGCTGGCGATCGAAGCGCGTGAAACAAGGCATGCTGACGACGCGTGTGCCGGGTCCGAGCGTCTTCGCGGCGGCGAGCGCGTGCTGCAGCTCGCTGCCGGCCCCGAGCAGGATCAGCTCGAGCGGCGCGGTCTCTCTCTTCGCGACGTAGCCGCCCCTGAGCGCGCCCTCGCGCCGCGCCGACACCGGGATCTCCGCGAGCAGCGGCACGGTCTGGCGTGTCAGCGCGAGGAGCGTGGGACCATCGGTGCGATCGAGAGCCGCGACGAAGGCGCCCGCCGTCTCCTCGGGATCGGCGGGGCGAATGACATCGAGGTTCGGGATGACACGGAGCGAGGGGATGGTCTCGACAGGCTCGTGCGTGGGCCCGTCCTCGCCGACGCCGACGCTGTCGTGCGTGAAGACGTAGATGACGGGGAGATGGCTCAGGGCCGCCAGGCGGATGGCGGCGCGGCAGTAGTCGGCGAACACGAGGAAGGTCGCGCCGCTCGCGCGGAAGATGCCGTGCGCGGCGATGCCGTTCAGGATCGAGCACATGCCGTGCTCGCGGATGCCGAAGCGGATGTTGCGCCCGCCGCGGCGGTTGGGCTTGAAGTCGTCGTCACCCGTCCTGAGATCGCCGATGTAGTTCAGCGTCGAGCCGTAGAGATCGGCGCTGCCGCCCATGAGCAGCGGCACCTGCGCCGCGAGCGGTTGCAGCACGTCTTGCCCGGCCTTGCGGGTCGCGATCTTGGTGCCCGCGGGAAACTCCGGGATCGACGCGAGCAGCGCCGCCGCGTCCGGCGTGCGAGGCGCGGTGCCCGAGACGTGCGAGCACGCGGCCGAACCGGCGAGCTCCTCGGCCAGCTTCGGGTTC
>DASZFV010000022.1:0-6642 GCA_035939455.1 Polyangia bacterium | reverse complement strand
GAGAGCCTGCCCTTCCGTTTGTACGAGCTGCTCCAAGGGCACGCCATCGCAACCGTGGCGCGCCCGACGACGCGCCCCGCGCCCTGGCAGCACGTCGTGACGGAGTCGCCCGTGACGCGGGTCGGGTTCGACGACGAAGAGGCGCTGCTCCCCTATGGGCCGCGCTCGTTCCAGGGCTACCGCCTGCTGCAAGAGTACTTCGCCTTCCCGCAGCGCTACCTCTTCGCGCGCCTCGGCGGACTCGCGCCCGCCGTGCGCCGCTGCGCGACCACCGAGCTCGAGCTCGTCGTCGTCACCGACGCGCACGACGCCGAGCTCGACGGCGCCGTGAGCGCGGACGCGCTGGCGCTCAACTGCGCGCCCGCCATCAACCTGTTTCCGCGGCGCGCCGACCGCATCCACCTGTCGGAGGCGGCGCCCGAGTACCACGTCGTGGCCGACCGCACGCGCCCCATGGACTTCGAGATCTACTCTGTCAGGAACGTCGTCGGCACGGGCGCGGGCGAGGAGATCCTGCAGACGTTCCGCCCATTCTTCGCGTGGAACGACCGCACGATGCCGGGCGATCACCCGGCCTACTACACGCTGCAGCGCCAGCCGCGCGCGATGTCGGCCAAGCAGCGCGCCCACGGCGCGCGCTCGAGCTACGTCGGCAGCGAGGTGTTCATCTCGCTGGTCGACGCCGACGAGGGTCCCTTTCGCGGCAACCTCAAGCAGCTCTCCATCGAAGCGCTGTGCACGAACCGGGATCTGCCGTTGCACATGACGCTGCGGCAGGGGCGCACCGACTTCACGCTCGAGTCGGGCGCGCCCGTCGAGAGCGTCCGCTGCCTGGCCGGGCCCACGGCGCCCCACCCGTCGCACGCGCACGGCGACACGAGCTGGCGCCTCATCAGCCACCTGTCGCTCAACTACCTCTCCCTCGTCGACAGCGGCCCAGGCGCGGGTGAGCCGGGCGCGGCGCTGCGCGAGCTGCTGTCGCTCTACGGCGACGTCGCCGACGCGACGACGCGCAAGCAGATCGATGGCGTACGGTCCACGGCGGCGGCCGGCGTCACGCGCGCGCTGCCCGTGACCGGTCCGGTCACCTTCGGCCGGGGCCTGGAGGTCACGCTCACGTGCGACGAGGTGTCGTTCGAGGGCGCGGGGCTCTTCCTCTTCGGCGCCGTCCTCGACAGGTTCTTCGCGAAGTACGCCTCTATCAACTCCTTCACAGAGACCGTGCTGCGCAGCGTGCAGCGTGGTGAGATCATGCGATGGCCGACGAGAGCCGGGCTGCGTCCGATCGCCTAGCGCGCGAGCGCGCGGCCGCGCTCGACGCCCTGCTCGATAGCGTGCGCGCCGCGCCCCATGAGTATGGGTTCCTACAACTCTTGCGGCGTGTGCAGCACCTCGCGCCGCACCACCCACGGCTCGGCGACGCCGACCGCCCCGCGGGTGAGCCGCTGCGACTCGGCCAGGAGCCCTCGCTCGGGTTCGCGCCGGCCGAGCTCGCCCGGCTGGCGCCGGGGACCGAAGGGCGGCCGCCGCGGCTGCTCATCCACCTCTTCGGTATGCTGGGCCCGAACGGGCCCCTGCCTCTCCACATCACCGAGTACACGCGCGACCGGCTGCGCAACTACGACGACCCGACGATGAGTCGGTTCCTCGACGTCTTCCACCACCGCATGATGCTCTTCCTGTTCCGCGCGTGGGCGGCGGGGCAGCCGGCCGTGAGCCACGACCGCGCCACCGACGACCGCTTCGAGGCCTACGTGGGGGCGCTCGAGGGCCTCGGGCTCGAGACGCTGCGGCGGCGCGACGACTTCCCCGACGAGGCGAAGCTCTTCTATGCGGGCCGCTTCGCGGGCGGGACGCGCAACGCCGACGGCCTGGCCGACGTCGTGGGCGACTTCCTGGGTGTCCCCGCGAAGGTCGAGCCCTTCATGCGCGAGTGGCTCGGCCTGCCGGTCCCGAGCCAGTGGCATCTCGGCCGGCCCGGCGGGCCGGGCCGGCTGGGTACTTCGACGCCGCTCGGCGCGCGCGTAGCGACCCGGCAGAGCCGGTTCCGCCTGGTCCTCGGCCCGCTGTCGCGCGAGTCCTTCCAGCGTCTACTGCCAGGCGGTCCGAGCCTGTCCAAGGTCACGGCCCTCGTCCGCAACTACGCGGGCGATGAGCTCTCGTGGGACCTGCGCCTCCTGCTGCGCGAGGAGGTCGACGAGCCATGGCGCCTCGCGCAGGGGCGCCTCGGCTGGACGGCGTGGCTCGGGCGCGCAAAGACGAGCGACGCGAAGACCGGCAAGAGGACCAGCCGGCTCGGCGACGTGATTCTCGATCCCCTTCGCAGGGACCAACGGGCGACCGCCTAGCGGGCGTCTTTCAACACCGCAACCGCGCAACACCGAAAAAAAGAAGACGGAGAGGCATATGTCGGAGATCAGCCGTGTGGCGCTGTTCGGGAAGTTGAACAGCCTGGGGTACAAGGCCATCGAGGGGGCGACCGTCTTCTGCAAGATGCGCGGGAACCCGTACGTGGAGCTCGCGCACTGGTTCAGCCAGATCCTGCAGCAACCCGACTCGGACGTGCACCGGATCCTGCGCGAGTTCCAGGTCGATCCGTCGCGGCTCGCCAAGGACCTCACCGACTCGCTCGACCGCCTGCCGCGTGGCGCGACGTCGATCTCCGACCTGTCGGCGCACGTCGAGGAGGCCGTCGAGCGCGGCTGGGTCTACGGGAGCCTGATGTTCGGCGACGGGCAGGTGCGCACGGGGCACCTCATCGTCGGCATCCTCAAGACGCCGGGGCTGCGCCACGCCTTCACGTCGATCTCGCGCGAGCTCGACAAGATCAAGGTCGACGCGCTGGCCGACGAGTTCGACAAGATCGTGGGCGGGTCGCTCGAGACGTCGCTGCGCGCGGCGGACGGCGCCGCGACGCCCGGCGAAACGAGCGGCGCCATCGCGCCCGCCGCCATGGGGAAGCAAGAGGCGCTGGCGCGCTTCTCGGTCGACCTCACGGAGCGCGCGCGCAACGGCGATATCGACCCGGTCTCGGGGCGCGACGAGGAAATCCGGCAGATCGTCGACGTGCTCATGCGGCGCCGGCAGAACAACCCCATCCTCACGGGCGAGGCGGGCGTCGGCAAGACGGCCGTCGTCGAGGGCTTCGCGCTGCGGCTGGCCTCGGGCGACGTGCCGCCGCCGCTCAAGGACGTCTCGCTGCGCGCGCTCGACATCGGCCTGCTGCAGGCCGGCGCCTCGATGAAGGGCGAGTTCGAGAACCGGCTACGCCAGGTCATCGACGAGGTCCAGTCGTCGGAGAAGCCCATCATCCTCTTCATCGACGAGGCGCACACGCTCGTGGGCGCTGGCGGCGCCGCCGGCACGGGCGACGCGGCCAACCTGCTCAAGCCTGCGCTCGCGCGCGGCAAGCTGCGCACGATCGCGGCCACGACGTGGGCCGAGTACAAGAAGCACATCGAGAAGGACCCGGCGCTCACGAGGCGCTTCCAGGTGGTCCAGGTGCCCGAGCCGTCCGAGGCCAAGGCGCTGCTCATGATGCGCGGCATGGCGTCGACGCTCGAGGCGCACCACCGCGTGCAGGTGCTCGACGAAGCGCTCGAGGCGGCCGTCAAGCTCTCGCACCGGTACATCCCGGCGCGGCAGCTGCCCGACAAGTCGGTAAGCCTGCTCGACACGGCGTGTGCGCGCGTCGCGATCAGCCAGCACGCCGTGCCGGCCGAGGTCGAGGATAGCCGGCGCCGCATCGAGGCCCTGGAGATCGAGCTCGGTATCATCGGGCGCGAGCAGGCGGCCGGCTGGGACGCGGCGGAGCGCGAGACGGCGGCCAAGCTGGACCTCGCGGGCGAGCGCGAGCGCCTCGGAAAGCTCGAGGCACGCTGGAAGACCGAGAAGGGGCTCGCCGACCAGATCCTCGCCATCCGCGCGTCGCTGCGCGCGGGCGTCGCAGCCGCCGGGGGCACGGCCAGCAAGCTCGAGGCGGGCGCCACCAAGGCGGCGCCCGGCGCGAAGGCGGCGCCGGCCCCGGCCGCCGTGTCCGCGGCCGATCGGCCCGCGATGCTCACCAGGCTCAAGGCGCTGCAGGCCGAACTCGCGACGATGCAGGGCCACGAACCCCTCATTCTGCCGACCGTCGACGCGCAGGCCGTGGCGTCGGTCGTAGGCGACTGGACGGGCATCCCCGTGGGCAGGATGGTCAAGGACGAGATCGAGACGGTGCTCAAGCTGGCCGACACGCTCAACCAGCGCGTCATCGGGCAGCGGCACGGCCTCGATATGATCGCGCGGCGCATCCAGACGTCGCGCGCCGGGCTCGAGAACCCGAACAAGCCCATCGGCGTCTTCATGCTCGCGGGGCCATCGGGCGTCGGCAAGACGGAGACGGCGCTCGCGCTCGCCGAGACTCTCTACGGCGGCGAGCAGAACCTCATCACGATCAACATGAGCGAGTTCCAAGAGGCGCACACCGTCTCGACGCTCAAGGGCGCGCCCCCCGGCTACGTCGGTTACGGCGAGGGCGGCATCCTCACCGAGGCCGTTCGCCGGCGGCCGTACAGCGTCGTGCTTCTCGACGAGGTCGAGAAGGCGCACTCCGACGTCCACGAGATCTTCTTCCAG
The DNA here is from genome assembly GCA_035939455.1 of Polyangia bacterium. Taxonomy (GTDB): domain Bacteria; phylum Myxococcota_A; class Polyangia; order Fen-1088; family Fen-1088; genus DASZFV01. The sequence goes on along the minus strand of DASZFV010000022.1, from coordinate 2,025 downwards.
GTCTTCGACAAGGGCTGGATGGAGGACGGGGAGGGCCGGATGATCGACTTCAAGAACACGCTCATCTTGCTGACGTCGAACGTGGGCAGCGACCTCATCACGAACATGTGCAAGGACCCCGAGCTCATGCCCGAGCCCGAGGGCATCGCCAAGGCGCTGCGCGAGCCGCTGCTCAAAGTGTTCCCGGCGGCGCTGCTGGGACGCATCGTGACCATCCCCTACTACCCGCTGTCTGACCAGATGGTAGGCAACATCACGCGCCTACAACTCGATCGCGTCGCCAAGCGCGTCACGGAGAGCCACCGCGTCCCGTTCACTTTCAACGACGACGTCGTGAAGCTGATCGTGAGCCGTTGCATCGAGCTCGAGAGCGGCGGCCGGATGATTGACGCCATCCTGACGAACACGCTGCTGCCCCGCATAAGCCACGAGTTGCTCACACGCACGATGGAAGGCCGCGCCGTCAAGCGCATCGGCGTCAGCGTCAAGGACGGCGAGTTCGAGTACGCCTTTGATTGAGCAACGCGCGGCCGTCGAACCCAACCCCACGTGCTCCGCTCGTCGTCGTCGATCTGGTCGTCCGAGAGGGTCACGCCGTCGCCGAATCGGCTCTAATCGCCGATCGCCTTGAACGGTTCGTTGGTTTCGACGGTCTTGTGCGCGCGATGGTGGTGATGTGGCTCTTCGGTGGGAGGCACAGGAAGCGCCCTCTTGTTCATGACGAGAGGCGCGGGCTTCGGGTCGTTCGGATCCAACAGAGCCGTGATTGGTATGTAGTCCTCCGCCCGCAGGGTCGCATGCAGGACGGGGCTGTCGCGCCGCAGTCGGATATCGAGTGGCGTTAGGCCGCGCGGCCCAGACTCGTCCCCGACCCAGACCTCCGCACCCGACGGCTGGCTAGAGATTTTGACCGTCACCTGGGCGGATTCGGGCGCCGTCGCCCCGGGCGAAGGGCCCGACCCTTTCACGACGGGAACGGTCGAGACGGGAGACGCGACGTCCGACACGACCGGGGCCGGAGACGGACGGGTCAGCACAACGATCAAACCGACAACGCCGGCAAGCGACGCCATCCCGGCCGGAACGGCCCACCTCTTGAGAGACGCTCGCGGTGGCGGATCGAGCGCCTGAAGCGCCGAAGCGGTATCGCCGAGCGTGGTGTTCTTAGAGCTCCTGGAGCTCGGCATGACCTGCGTTCCGCCGGCCCCGAAGCGCCCTGGGTGGAGGCCGCGACGTTCGTGCACCTCAGCGGTGTACTCGGCCGGCAATATCTGCGTCGCGATCCGGCCCGCCGGCGCCTCTCGGCCCACCTTCCCTAGCCCTGCGAGGCGAGTGAGCACTTCGTTCATCGTCTGCGGACGGGCGGCCGGGTCTTTCGCCAGCATGTCCGCGACGAGCTCGTCGATGGCCACCGGCGTCGCCGGCGACAGCGACGACAACCTCGGCGGCACCTCCGCCATGTGCGCGACCAAGACCTCGCCTGCCCCGCTGCGAACGAAAGGCGGCCTTCGGGTGATCATTTCGAACAGGACGCACCCAAGGGCGTAGATATCTGCGCGCTGGTCGACGGTCCCTGCGCCGCGGCACTGTTCCGGCGCCATGTACATAGGCGTCCCCAGCACGCTCCCAGTACGGGTCTTGTCGTGGGCGTCCCCGTCGCCGTAGAGCAGCTTGGCAACACCGAAGTCCAGGATCTTGACCAGGGGGGTCGGGCCTTCGACCAGGAAGATGTTCTCGGGCTTGAGGTCACGATGCACGATCCCGAGTCCATGCGCGGCCGCGAGAGCGGCGGCAATCTGCCGCACCAGATCGATGAGCAGAGGCGTATCGAGTGAAAGCTCGCCGAGCGTCGCGATGCGATGAGCCAGATCCTCGCCTTGTAAGTACTCCATCACGAGGTACGCCTGGCCGCTCGGACTGATGTCGCAGTCCAGAATCTCCACTATCCCGGGGTGGCGTATGGCGGCTGTCGCGCGGGCCTCCGTGAAAAACCGCTTGACGACGCGTTCGTCTCGGGAGAGCTCA
>DASZFV010000021.1:0-3865 GCA_035939455.1 Polyangia bacterium | reverse complement strand
CACGTACGTGGGCACCGACCTCACGCTCGCGCCGGGGCTCGACGCCCTCGTCGCGCCGGGCTGCGACGCTTCATTCCGGCGCGCCGATCTCCTGCGGGACGGCGATCTCCCTGCCGATCACTTCGACACCGTCGTCTGCTTCTCCGTGCTCGAGCACATCCGCGACGCCGACGGCGCCGCCCGCGGCCTCGCGCGCGCGCTCGCGCCCGGCGGCACGCTCGTCACGGGCTACCCCATGGTGAGCCGCCTCATGACGCGCGCCTTCGAGGTCATCGGCTTCCGCGGCATCGACGGTCACCACGTGAGCCCGCCGGCGGCGATCGCCGCGGCGCTCGCGCGCGCGCTCACGCCCGTGCGCCGCGTGGCCTTCCCGCCGCTCGCGCCCGTCTCGGGCGCGCTCTACCAGTGCACAGCCTGGACGAAGCGGCGCTCGAGCTGAGGCCCGCCCCTCAGCGGACGCGCCGCTCGATCGTCACGAGCATTCGAAAGCCAAGCACGCGAAAGAACGGCTCCGGCAGCAGCGCCTCGAGCGCGTGCAGCGCGTTCCAGATCGCCGGCGGCACGAGCGGCCCGCGCGCGAACCCTCCCGAGGCCGGGTAGCTCGGCCCCGCGAGGCGTTCGATGCCCCGCAGCTCGAGGTCCGGGAGCTCGCGGGCGAACGCCGCGCGCGAGCGGCCGAACAGCACCGTCGGGATGGCCTGGTTCGAGTCGAAGGGATCTCGGCCATGATCCGCTGCGGCGGGCATCAAAGGATCGACGAACATCCGCACGGGCTCCTCGTGGAGAAGCTTGTACACAGGGTACGACAGCGGCCCGATGTACGGCTCGCACATGACGATACGTCCGCCCGCCTTGAGCACGCGCGTCGCCTCGGTGAAGAACCGGCGTGGATTCGGGATGTGGTGCAGGACGTCGAACAGCACGAGGCCGCCCAGGCTCGCGTCCGGGTAGGGCAAGGCCTCGGCGCTCACCTGCCGGTCGTGCCATGGCGCCGCGACGAGGTCCGTGAGCTCGAGGTCGGGGACGAATGCGCGCGCGAAGCCGGGCCCCGAACCGAGCTCGACGCGCGGACCGAAGGACGCGGGCGGCAGCGCCGCCGCGACGCGGGCGTACCACTCGGCGTAGAGCGTGCGCAGCGCCGGGTTCGTCTCCCAGGCGCGGCGGTGCTCCCGGAAGCGCGCCAGCGTGCGCGCCGTCGTCTCGGCGTCGACGACCGGCGCGCCCGCTGGAGGCATCACACGAACTTGATCTTGCGCGCCGCGACGGCCGCCATGCGCAGCAGGAGGACGCCGTGCTTCCAGCGCGAGATGTTGGTCTCGCCGTACGAGCGGTCGCGGTAGCGCACGGGGATCTCGGCGATCTTGAGGCCAAGCCGCGCCGCGCCGAAGATGAGATCGAAGTCCCCGAACGGATCGAAGTCGCCAAAGTACGAGCGGCCCGCGGCGATGCGCTCGTAGTCCTTGCGCCACAGGACCTTCGTCCCGCACAGCGTGTCCTTGATGGGTTGTTGCAAGAGATACGTGAACAGCTGCGAGAAGGCGACGTTTCCGAGCTTGTTGAAGAAGCGCATGGCGCCCGGCTCCATCGGGTAAACGAGGCGCGTGCCCTGCACGTAGTCCGCCTGCCCACGCGCGAGGACGTCGTAAAACGCCGGCAGATCCTCGGGCGGCACGGTGAGGTCGGCGTCGAGGATCATGAGCGCGTCGCCCGTGGCGTGCGCGAACCCCAGGCGCACGGCGTCGCCCTTGCCCTTGCCGGTCTGTTGAAACGCGCGGAGCTTGAGCGGGCCGTCGTAGAGCCGCAGGGCGTTTTGGATCACCTCCCACGTCCCGTCCTTCGAGCCCCCCTCGACGAAGATGAGCTCCGTGGACTTCCCCATGACGGGCGTGCGGTCGATCGCGGCCTGGACGTTGCCGGCCTCATTGCGCGCGGGCACGACGACCGTGACGCTGGCGCGACGCGACGGCGCGGGCGCGCCCGCCCAACCATCACGCGCGCGCAGGACGTAGACGCGGTAGAGCGACAGGTTCTGCATGCCGGGCACGCGGACGAGGTACTTGTTGAGCCCGGCGCTCGCGCCCGGGACGTCGAGCGGCAAGAGCATCCGGTCCTCGAAGCGCACGACCTCGAGACCCGCGATGTCGAAGAGGTTGCGGAAGTCGGCGTCGGAGAGCCAGTTCGCGCCCGGGGCGGGCCGCTTCAAACCGCCGAGCTCGGCCAGGCGCGCGGGGACCTCCCACAGGTAGTTGAAGGCCGTGAGATAGATGCGCCCGTCGGCGGCGAGCCGTCGTTTGAGGCCGAGCAGCAGCGCCTGCACGTCGAGGACGCTGTGGCACAGGCGATCGCACACGACCGCGTCCCACGAAGGCGCGCTCGTGAGCGGCTCGACGGACGCGCCGCGGGCCTCGGCGCCCGCCCGCACGACGTCCGCCACCTCGAAGGAGATCTCGGGATGGCGCGCGCGGGCCGCCGCGACGATCTCCGGCAGGTAGTCGATGCCGTGCCGAACGGCGTTGGGCAGCGACGCGAGCAGGCCGCCGTCGCCGCAGCCGGCCTCGAGAACCGCGGCGTCGGCGGGAATGAGGCGCGCCAGCGTCGCCTGGAGATCGCGGTGCATGGCGCCGCGCGCGGCCGGGTGGCGCGGCGGCTCGGTCGCGCTCGCGTAGTACGCCCGCCACGCCGCCTCGAGGGCTTCGGCGCGCGACGGCGCGAGCGGCGCGGGCAGCAGCGGCGCCGGCGCGCGCCCGGCCACATCGCCGCCGCGCCCCGTCCCGCCCGTCACGGAGCCGCCATCAGCACGCTGCACGGTCCACCCCCACGCTGCACGGCGCCCGTCGCGCTACTCGGAGTCGTTGACGAGCGAGAAGGACTGCTTGAACTTCTCGCCCGGCAGCACCGTGATGCTCTCGGCGCGATCGATCTGGAGGTCCGGCCGCTTGAAGACGAGCTTGTGCTTGCCACACGAGATCTTGTAATCCGCGAACGGCGTGTGCTTGTTCGTGTTCTTGCCGTCGATCCACACCTCGGACCAGGGCCGAGACCCGATCGTGATCGAGCACTCCGCGGCCCCGGAATCGCCGCTCGGCTTCGCAGCCTCCTTGGTCTCGTCATCGGCCGCGGCGACCGCGGTGTCGCGCGCCTTCCTCTTGCGAGGCGTCATGCCGCCGCTCGCCGGACGCGCAGGCGCAGCGCCCGACGTCGGCAGCTTCGGCGGCGGAATCACGGCGGCGGGCGTCGGAGGCGGCGGCGCGACGGCCACGGGCGCGGGCTTCGCTTCCGGCGCGGGCGCGGACTTGGGGTCGGCCCGCGCCACGGCGCGTCCCGACCCCTCGGCCGACGGGATCAGCGTCGCGCGAATCGTGCGAATCGCTCCCGGCTCGACCTCGATGTCTTCCTTCCAGGGCCGGAAGCGGTTCTCCCCCTTGATCTCAAGCACGTGGTGGCCGGGCGGGATTCGGTAGGCGCGGAAGTCCGTGCGCGCCTGTCCGTTGGGCCCCGCGATGGGCGCGCCGTCGAGCCAGACGAGGCCGCCCGGCGGGTCGCTCGACAGCTCGAAGCCCGTGTCCGGCGACGGCTCGAGCGCGACCTTGAGCGCCAGGGGCTGACCAGCGTGGATCTCGACGTTCTGGTCGCTGCGCACGTAGCCGTCCTTCGTGACCGACAAGGTGAACGAGCCCGGCGGCTTGTCGAGCGCCAACGGCGAGTGGTCGCTGACCTTGGTGTTGTCGACGAGCACCGTGGCGTCCGCGGGCACGGTGACGAGCAGCAAGCGACCCGGCCGGTTGACGTTCTGATACCAGTAGAGCGTGCCCCCGATCACGCCCGCGGCCACGACCGCGAGGAGAAGATAGCGACCCGCGCGCGA